>NZ_LGDB01000014.1:0-199149 GCF_001279655.1 Streptomyces sp. WM6372
GGGTGAAGGCGGGGGTGGGGGTGGGGATGTGGAGCACGGGCATGGCCGGGGGTGCTCCGTTCAGGACCGGGCCCGCTGGCCGCGCCGGGTCAGCCAGAGCACGCCGGCGGCGCCGGAGAGCAGCACCGTGCCGCCGAGGGTGCCGAGGGCGAGGGCGGAGTCGGTGGGTCCGGTCTGCGGGAGGGTGTCTTCCGTACCGGCGGAGTCCCCGGACCCGGACGGCGCGGAGCCGGTGACGTCCAGCTCCAGGGAGGGCTTGGGGCTGTTGCCGGGGGTGCAGGTGGTGGTGGTCCCCAGCGCCTTGATGGTGAGCACGCCCGCGGTGAAGGTGACCTTGCCGCTCTTCTTGGGGGTGTAGGTGCCCGAGAGATCGGTGATCTTGATGGGGGTGTTGGCGGGCACGGCCTCGGGATTGGGCGGTCCCGAGACCGGCACGGACGCCTTCTCGGCGCCGCCGACGAGGATGACGGCGCTGGGGCTCATGGCGCCCTTGCCGAGTTCGACGGGGCTGGACGAGACGCCCTTCTGGAAGGACATCGTCAGCTTGTACCCGTCGCCCTCCTTGACGGCCTTGATGTCGATGGGCGAGACCGCCGACTTGTCCCCGATGGGGGTCTTGCAGTCGTACGCGACGTCGACGACGTCGGCATGGGCCGCGGGGGCGGCCAGCAGGACCGCCGCTGCGGCCAGCGCGGAGGCCAGTGCGAGCGCGGTGGAGCGTTTCCGGTCGGACACCTTCGTCTTCCCCTCGGGCCACGAATTCCTGACGGCACATCAGATTGGTGGCTCAAGGTACGCCCGGGGCCTTACGGAGGGAAGACAAAGGACAGGCCCGGATTGACCGTTCGTCAGTGCGCGCGCAGGCCCTTCCGCCAGACCGCCGAAACCAGCGGAACGCCCGGCCGGTAGGCCAGGTGGACGTGGCTCGGGGCCTCCAGGAGGGCCAGGTCGGCGCGGGCCCCGGGGGAGATCCGGCCGATGTCGGTGCGGCGCAGGGCGCGGGCCCCGCCGGCGGTGGCGGACCAGAGCGCCTCGTCCGGGGTCATCCGCATGTCGCGCACGGCGAGGGCGATGCAGAAGGGCATGGAGCTGGTGTACGAGGAGCCCGGGTTGCAGTCCGTGGACAGCGCGACGGTGGCGCCGGCGTCGATCAGGCGGCGGGCGTCGGGCCACTGGGCGCGGGTGGAGAACTCGGCGCCGGGCAGCAGGGTGGCGACGGTGGTGTCCGCGGCCTGGACGAGGGCGTCGACGTCGGCGTCGGTGAGGTGGGTGCAGTGGTCGGCGGAGGCGGCCTCCAGCTCCACGGCGAGCTGCACGCCGGGGCCGTAGGACAGCTGGTTGGCGTGGACGCGCGGGATCAGCCCGGCGGCGGCGCCGGCGGTGAGGATCGCGCGGGCCTGGTCGCCGTCGAAGGCGCCCTTCTCGCAGAACACGTCCACCCAGCGGGCGTACGGGGCGCAGGCCGCCAGCATCTCGCCGGTGACGAGGCCGACGTAGCCGGCCGGGTCCTCGGCGTAGTCGGGGGAGACGATGTGGGCGCCGAGGTAGGTGACCTCCTCGGTGTGCGCGGCGGCGATGCGCAGGGCGCGGGCCTCGTCCTCGACGGTGAGGCCGTAGCCGGACTTGGTCTCGAAGGTGGTGGTGCCCTGGCGGCGGGCCTCGTCGAGGTGGCGGACGAGGTTGGCCTCCAGCTCCGCGTCGGTGGCGGCGCGGGTGGCGGCGACGGTGGTCCGGATGCCGCCGGCGGAGTAGCTCCGCCCGGACATGCGGGCGTTGAACTCGGCGGTGCGGTCGCCGGCGAAGACGAGGTGGGAGTGGGAGTCGACGAAGCCGGGGATCAGTGCCCGGCCGTTCGCGTCGAACGCGGAGTCGGCGGCCGGGGCCTCGTCGGCCGGACCGACCCAGGCGATCTTGTCGTCCTCGATGACGACGGCCGCGTCCTGGAGGAGACCGAGGGGGGAACCGTCGCCGAGGGCGGGGTCGTTGGTGACGAGACTGCCGATGTTGGTGATGGCCGTGGTGGTCATGGGTTCCTCTCAGGGCTTGCTCGTCCCCCGCTCCGCCCCTTCCCGAAACCGGGCTCTGCCCGGTTTCGGGAAGGGGCGGAGCGGGGGAAGGACGACGTCAGCCGCGGAGGGCTGCGATCGATTCGGCCAGGGCCGACGGGACGTCAGGGACCAGGGTGTGGGCGCCGTCGCGGACGACGTGACGGCCGCCGACCACCGTGTGGCGGACGTCCGACGCGGTGGCGGCGAAGACGGCGGTCTCGGCGCCCAGCCGCGGCAGCGGACCCGCCGTGCGGACGGAGTCCAGGGCGATGGTGGTGAAGTCCGCGAGCGCCCCCGCCTCCAGGCGGCCCGCGTCCGCGAGCCCCAGCGCCGCGTGCCCGTCCGCCGTGGCGGCGGTGAGCAGCGCGTTCGCCGTCCAGTGTCCCCGGGTCCGGCTCCGCAGCCGCTCGTTGAGCTCCATCGCGCGGGCCTCCTCCAAGAGGTCGATCACCGCGTGGCTGTCGCTGCCGAGCGAGAGCGGGCTGCCCGCCTGCTGGAGGCGGGTTGCCGGGCCGATGCCGTCGGCGAGGTCCCGCTCCGTCGTGGGGCACATGCAGGTACCGGTCGTCGTGCCGCCCAGCAGTGCGATGTCCCCGTCCGTCAGGTGGGTGTTGTGGACCCCGGTGGTCCGCGGGCCGAGCACCCCGTGGTCGGCCAGCAGCTGCGTCGGGGTGCGCCCGTGCGCGGCCTGGCAGGCCTCGTTCTCGGCGGTCTGCTCGGAGAGGTGGACGTGCAGCGGGGCCTGCCGTTCCTGCGCCCAGCGGGCGACGGTGGCCAGCTGGTCCGCCGGCACGGCGCGTACGGAGTGGATCGCCGCACCGATCAGCGCGTGCCCGCGCGGCTTGAGGGCCGAGACCCGCTCGGCCCAGGCGTCGGCCGTCCCGTCCGAGAACCGCAGCTGGTGCGGGTTCGGCGCCTCGCCGAAGCCCGACGACAGGTACGCCGTGTCCAGCAGCGTGATCCGGATGCCCGCCGCCGCGGCCGCCTCGATCAGCGCCTCGCCCATGGCGTTGGGGTCGGCGTACGGAGCGCCGCCGGGCGCGTGGTGCACGTAGTGGAACTCGCCGACGTTGGTGATGCCGGCCAGCGCCATCTCCGCGTACGCCGCGCGCGCGAGCGCGAAGTACGTGTCGGGGGTGAGGTTCTGGGCGACCTGGTACATGAACTCGCGCCAGGTCCAGAAGGTCCCCGAACCCACCTGCACCAGCGAGCGCAGCGCCCGGTGGAAGGCGTGGGAGTGCGCGTTGGCGAGCCCCGGGACGGTCAGGCCGCGCAGCACCTCGGCGCCCGGCGGCGGGGTCTCGGCCCCGGTCCGCAGGGCGGCGATCCGGCCGTCGGCGCCCACCTCCAGGGCCACGCCCGGCTCGACGTGCGTGCCGAGCCAGGCGTGTTCCAACCAGTACGTCTTCACCGGCAGGCCAGTCCTTCCAGTACGTCGGCCAGCGCGAGGACGCCGGCCACGCAGTCGTCCTCGGGGGCGAACTCCCGCGGGGAGTGGGAGACCCCGGTGGGGTTCCGCACGAACAGCATCGCGGTCGGGACGGCGGCGGAGAGGATTCCGGCGTCGTGTCCCGCCCCGGTGCCGAGGACGGGGACGGAGCCGCCGAGGATGCGGTTCATCTCGTCGCGCAGGGCGTGCTCGAACTCGACGACCGGGGTGAAGGACTCCCGTACGACGGCCAGGTCGATGCCGTCCTGGTCGGCGCGCTCGCGGGCGGCCTTCTCGATGGCGGTGACCACGGTGTCCAGCGTCGCCTGGTCGGCGGCGCGGGAGTCGAGCCAGCCGCGTACGAGGGACGGGATGGCGTTGACGCCGTTCGGCTCGACCGAGATCTTGCCGAAGGTCGCGACGGCGCCGGCCAGGGCCGCCTCGGTACGGGCGGCCAGGACGGTCGACGCGTACGTGAGCATCGGGTCGCGGCGGTCCACGAGGCGGGTGGTGCCGGCGTGGTTGGCCTCGCCGCGGAAGTCGAACCGCCAGCGGCCGTGCGGCCAGATCGCGGACGCGATGCCGACGGCGTCGCCGGAGAGGTCCAGGGCGCGGCCCTGCTCGACGTGGAGCTCGACGAAGGCGCCGATGCGGGCGAGGCGCTCGGGGTCGGCCCCGATGGTCTCGGGGTCGTACCCGGCGGCCTCCATGGCCCGGGGCAGGCTGATCCCGTCGGCGTCGCGGAGCTCGTACGCCTTCTCCTTGGTCAGCTGCCCGGCGGCGAGCCGGGAGCCGACGCAGGCGAGGCCGAAGCGGGCCCCTTCCTCGTCACCGAAGTTGGTGATGGCGAGTGGCCTGGAGAACTCCGCGCCCCTCCTGCGGAGTTCGTCCAGGGCCGCGAAGGAGGACACCACGCCGAGGGGGCCGTCGAAGGCGCCGCCGTCGGGCACGGAGTCCAGGTGGGAGCCGGTGACGACGGCGTCACCGGGGAGGACGTCCTTGTATGTCTCAGCGCCGAGCCAGGCCCACTGGTTGCCGTTGCGGTCGGTCTCGTACGCGAGGCCGCGGGCCTCCGCCTGGGCCTGGAACCAGGTCCGGCAGTCGGCGTCGGCCCCGGTCCACGCGTAACGGCGGTAGCCGCCGGACTCGGCGTGGCGGCCGATGGGGGCGAGCTCGTTCCACATGCCGTGGAACGAGGCCGCCCCGGCGGGGTTGTCGCTCACGCGTCGTCGCCCTCGCGCATGGGGACGCGGACGCCGCGCTCGTCCGCCACGGTCTCGGCGATGTCGTAGCCCGCGTCGACGTGGCGGATGACGCCCATGCCGGGGTCGTTGGTGAGCACGCGGCGGATCTTCTCGCCCGCGAGCTTGGTGCCGTCGGCGACGGTGACCTGGCCCGCGTGGATCGAGCGGCCCATGCCGACGCCGCCGCCGTGGTGGATCGAGACCCAGGAGGCGCCGGAGGCGACGTTGACCATGGCGTTGAGCAGCGGCCAGTCGGCGATCGCGTCGGAGCCGTCGAGCATGGCCTCGGTCTCGCGGTACGGGGAGGCGACGGAGCCGCAGTCGAGGTGGTCGCGGCCGATCGCCAGCGGGGCGGCGAGGGTGCCGTCGGCCACCATCTCGTTGAAGCGCTCGCCGGCCTTGTCGCGCTCGCCGTAGCCGAGCCAGCAGATGCGCGCCGGCAGGCCCTGGAAGTGGACGCGCTCGCCGGCCATCTTGATCCAGCGGTGGAGGGACTCGTTCTCGGGGAAGAGCTCCAGCATCGCCTTGTCGGTCTTGTGGATGTCCGAGGCCTCGCCGGACAGCGCCGCCCAGCGGAAGGGGCCCTTGCCCTCGCAGAAGAGGGGGCGGATGTAGGCGGGGACGAAACCGGGGAAGGCGAACGCGCGGTCGTAGCCGGCGATCTGGGCCTCACCGCGGATGGAGTTGCCGTAGTCGAAGACCTCGGCGCCCGCGTCCATGAAGCCGACCATGGCCTCGACGTGCTGGGCCATGGACTCGCGGGCGCGGGTGGTGAACCCGGCCGGGTCCTTCGCCGCGTACGCCGCCATGTCGTCGAAGTCGACGCCCACGGGGAGGTAGGCGAGCGGGTCGTGGGCGCTCGTCTGGTCCGTCACGATGTCGATCGGGGCGCCCTCGGCGAGCATCTGCGGGAGCAGCTCGGCGGCGTTGCCGAGGAGGCCGATGGAGAGCGGCTTGCGGGCGTCGCGGGCCTCGACGGCCAGCTGGAGGGCGTGGCGGAGGTTGTCGGCCTTGACGTCGAGGTAGCGGTGCTCGATGCGGCGCTCGATGGCGCGCGGGTCGACGTCGATGCAGATCGCGACGCCGTCGTTCATCGTCACGGCCAGCGGCTGGGCGCCGCCCATGCCGCCGAGGCCGGCGGTGAGGGTGATGGTGCCGGCGAGGGTCCCGTCGAACTTCTTCGCCGCGACGGCCGCGAAGGTCTCGTACGTGCCCTGGAGGATGCCCTGGGTGCCGATGTAGATCCAGGAACCGGCGGTCATCTGGCCGTACATGGTCAGGCCGAGGGACTCCAGGCGGCGGAACTCCTCCCAGTTGGCCCAGTCGCCGACCAGGTTGGAGTTGGCGAGCAGCACGCGCGGCGCCCACTCGTGCGTCTGCATCACGCCGACCGGGCGGCCGGACTGGACGAGCATCGTCTCGTCCTGCTTGAGGGTGCGCAGGGTGCGGACCATGGCGTCGTAGGAGCGCCAGTCGCGGGCCGCCTTGCCGGTGCCGCCGTAGACGACGAGCTTGTCGGGGTGCTCGGCGACCTCGGGGTCGAGGTTGTTCTGGAGCATCCGGAGGGCGGCTTCCTGCTGCCATCCCAGGGTGCTGAGCTCGGTGCCTCGCGCAGCACGTACGGGGCGGGGTCCTGACATGGCGGTGCCTCCTCCGGTGTTGGGCAATCTATTCACATCCTGACTTCCTGAATAGATTCAGTCAACAGCTGCGGGCCGACCCGCCGGATGATTGGCTGGCGGACATGGCTGCCGAGATGCACGCGCAGGGCGCCGTCGCGCGCCGGGACCTGGCCGTACGGGCCGCGGTGGAGCAGGGCCTGGTGGGCGGGGCCGACGACGCGCCGCCACTGGTCTGCCTGCTGGACACGGCCGGGATCCGGGCCTCCGCCGCGGCCCTGACCGACGCCTTCGCGGCCGCGCTGCCACCCGGTACCCCCGTTCTGCACGCCTTCGCCGTGAAGGCCTGCCCGCTGGTGCCGGTGCTGCGGCTGCTGGCGGACGCCGGGATCGGCTGCGAGGTGGCCGGCCCCGGCGAGCTGGCGCTGGCCCGGGCCGCCGGGGTGCCGGCCGCCCGGACCGTGCTGGACTCCCCCGCCAAGACGGCGGCCGAGCTGCGCGAGGCCCTGGCGCTGGGCGTCGCCGTCAACGCCGACAACCTCCAGGAACTGGAACGGCTCGACGCACTGGTCGGCGCGGGCCCGGCCCGGTCCCCGATCGGCGTACGGATCAACCCCCAGACCGGGGCCGGCGCCATCGGCGCCCTGTCCACGGCCACGGCGACCTCGAAGTTCGGCATCGCCCTGCGCGACCCGGGAGCCCGTGCCCGGTTGGTCCGCGCCTGCCTCGACCGCCCGTGGCTGACCCGGCTGCACGTCCACTCGGGCTCCCAGGGCGTCCCCCTCCCCCTGATCGCGGAGGGGGTCCGCGACCTCCACGCGCTGGCCGAGGAGATCAACGCGGCGGCCGGGCGCCGCCAGATCGACACCCTCGACATCGGGGGCGGCCTGCCGGTGAACTTCACCTCGGACGAGCAGGACCCGACGTACGCGCAGTACGTGGGCGCGCTGCGCGAGGCGGTGCCCGCGCTCTTCGACGGCGGGTACGGGCTGGTGACGGAGTTCGGCCGGTCGCTGCTGGCCAAGCACGGGCTGGTGCTGGCGCGGGTCGAGTACACCAAGAGCACGGGGGCCCGGCCGATCGCGCTCACCCACGCGGGGGTGCAACTGGCGACGCGCACGGTGTACGCCCCGGCCCAGTGGCCGCTGCGGATCCTGCCGTACGACGCGAAGGGAGCCCCGAAGGACGGCGACCCGGTCGCCCAGGACGTGGCCGGGCCGGCCTGCTTCGCGGGGGACCTGCTGGCGACGGCCCGGGAGCTGCCGCCGCTGGCCCCGGGCGACCTGATCGGCGTCCCGGACACCGGCGCGTACTTCTTCACCGCCCACTACGGCTACAACAGCCTCCCGCGCCCGGCGGTGCACGGGTTCACGGTCACCCCGCGGGCCGGCGTCCGCTTCGCGGAGGTCCGCCCCGCCCAGTCCCTCGCGGAGATCGTCGCCGAATCCGGCGGCCCGCTGCGCGACGCCCTGCTGTAGGTGCCGGCGGACCAGAGGCCGGCGACCGGGGCCGGCGACCGGGGGTCACTCCACGAACAGGCCTCGGGCCGCCGCCCGGGCGTCGAAGGCTTCCAGGCGGGCCTGGGCGTCGGGGAGGGCGTCGGCCATCGCCTCCAGGAGGACCCGGCCCAGCAGCATCGGCGCGCACGCCGTGTCGAAGGCCAGGCCGGTGCCGACCGGCGCCGGGATCAGCAGGTCCGAGGAGCGGGCCACGGGCGCGAAGGCCGAGTCGGCGACCGTCACCACCTTCAGCCCCGCCTCCCGCGCGTGGTCCAGCGCCTCCGCCACCTCCCGCGGATGCCGCGGCAGCGCGAAGCACAGCAGCGCCGAAGCCCCCGCCCCCGCGGCCGCGTCGATCCGGTCGGCGAGCATCGAGCCGCCCTCGTCGAGGAGGCGTACGTCCGGATGCACCTTGGCGGCGAAGTACGCGAACCCGCGCGCCTGCGAGGACGCCGCCCGCAGTCCCAGTACGGGCAGCGGGCGGGAGGCGGCCAGCACCCGCCCCGCCTCCTCCACCGGCGACGGGTCGGCGAGCATGGCCGACAGCTGCCGCAGGTTCTCGATCTCGCCCTGGACGGCCTGCTGGTACTCGTTGTACGCGTCCTCCTGCGCGGCCGCGGCGGCGCGCTCGGCGGGTGCCACCTCGCGCAGGTGCCGGCGCAGCGCCGGATAGCCGTCGAAGCCGAGGGCCACCGCGAACCGGGTCACCGAGGGCTGGCTCACCCCGGCCAGCTCGGCGAGCTCCACGCTCGACAGGAACGGCACGTCCGCCGCCCCGCGCACCATGCAGTGGGCGATCCGGCGCTGGGTGGGCGTCAGCCGGTGCCCCTCGAACAGCTTCTGCAGCCGCGCCGCCGGGCTGTCACTCATCCCGACCCCTCCGTCCCCGTGATTATTCAGTCACCGAGCACTCTGCATGCGGTTATGCAGCACGGCAAGCCACGGACCGCTCCGCGAGACGCCCTGACGGGGCTTGGCCTGCGGGCGGGCTTCCGCGGATGTGCGGCTTTCCTCGTTCAGGGTGCGGTGCGACGAGGTGTTCCGGCGGACGGTGTTCGCGGCGACGGGTGTGCCCGATGAGCGGGTGGACGCGCCACCACCGGCCGACGCCGCATCCTCCGCCTCGCCGACCACTTGCTCGCCTGCCGCACTCTCAGGCCAAAGCCGTCCCCAGCAGCTCGACGCGATGCGAAGTCGTTTGGACGCTCACACCGAGTATGCCGAAGATGAGATCACGGCCCATTGTCGCGCCCACCAGCGTATTGACCGGGCCGAACGAGGCCGCCATCGGTGCGACCGCAGCTCCTACCGTGGCCTTTGCCTCCTGGCGTGACGCGATGAAGGCCGGGACATCGGCGGGCCGGATCAGCGGGCCACTCGACCCGACTCGGAGGCCGCAGCCTCCGGTGATCATCGACGCCCCGCGCTCAAGACACGCCTGAGCGCACAGTTCCGGCAGCGATGCAGGATGGTCGGCCGCGACAACGAGGAACCCGCCTTCGCGCAGGTACGGCACCAACGCCTCGCTGGTCGTGATGGTTTCCATCACAGCGGTCGGCTCCGCTTCAGGGAGGCGCTCGCGCACCCACTCGCGGGCCACATCGACCTTTGCTCGTCCGACGTCACAACGCCGGTAGAGATATTGGCGGTTCAAGTTCTCCAGCGCGACTCGGTCGCCGTCCACGAGCGTGAGCCCGCCCACGCCCGCACCCGCGATTTCAGCCAGCACCGCGCCGCCGATGCCGCCGACGCCGAGAACGGTCACGTGCGCCGCACGCAGCCGATCCTGTGCCGCGCCGGCATCCAGACCCAAGGCCGCGAAGTACTCGACCTGGTTCCTCCAGGCGGACGAGTGCCACGAACGGTCGAACGGTGCGACTACGAGGCGAAGCCGAAGAAGCGTACGCACGATGGCGTCCACGTGGCTTCCGCTCGGCGCTGGGAGGCCGGCCGGCTCATCGGAGACCGCTGTGAGCCACGCGAACATCGATTCGGGGCAGCGCCGGACCAGCAGTACGTCGTCGGAAAAAACGCGCAGCTCGTCGCCGTCACGGGACCAGGTCGCCGCAGGCGAGAGAACGTAGCGGTCGATTCCGTCAGCCATCTCTGGCCTTCCTTCGTAGCGAGATCACCGTTTGACGAAGATCATGGAGAATCGGCGCTCCAGCTGAACCGGGGGAAGCGCACAGCGCCCATCGGTGGCCAGGGCTGACCTGCAAGTGCCCCGCGCTGCAGCCAGTGGCCTCGGAGACGCACGAGCGGCAGGACCGGACACTGCTCGCGGACCGCTCGACGCAGCGCGTCGCACGCCGCACCGTCGTCCGGGACTTCGGACAGCCGACGCAGCAGCGGCGCGAGTACGGGGTCACGGCGCGCCGGGTCGAGCAGGTCCAGAGCACAGATCGGATCCTCGAAAAGCGGGCCCCGCAACGCGAGGAGCAAGTCGCAGGACTGCGCCGAGCCCGAGACGAAGTCGGCGGGTGCCACCTCGACCTCGACACCGAGGTTCTCGGTCAGCTGAGCCGCGACCTCTTCGGCCACGACCAGGTTGGGGTAGTAGTCCCAGTACCCCAAGCGCAGCCGTTCACCGGAGCCGATGGTGCTGGGCGGTGCCTCGACGTGGTGGTCGGGCGCCGCCGCCTCCACACCGTTCCAGCACCGTGCGACAAGGCGGTCATAGCGAATCGCGCCGAGGAGCCGGCGACGGAACTCCGCGTCGCCCACCACCGACGGGCTGCCGGGGGTGATCTCCAGACGCATCTCGATCGCGGTCGGTGCCGTGTGGAACTCCTGGCTGTCCGCGAAGTCCGGGACACGGTCGAGCGGAAAGGCCGTCGCGCACGTCACATCGACCTCGCCTCGCCGGAACCTCGCCGGGGCGTCGTGCGGATCGTGGCGGACGAGCACCCGCACAGGTGGCGTGCCGGCCTTGACGGGTTCAAGCCAATACTCGTCATCGGCGGTGCGCACGGCACGCTCGTACGTACCGGAGGACAGTTGCCCGCACGACGAGATCGGAGCGAGATCGACGCTCCGGAGCAGGCTTGGAAGGTGCGGCGCCTGGCGGCGGAGCTCGATGACGAGCGCATCCTTCGATGTGCGGACCGCGTGGATGTCGAGTAGGAACCGCTGGAGCGACGGAACCGTGAGCGCGGTCCGGATCGCCCGAGCGTGATCGCGCGCACGCACCGGGCTCCCATCGGAGAAAGACGCGCCCTGCCGGACGCGGTAGTGCTGGCTCAGCCCATCGTCCGCGACCCACACGAGATCGAGCCGGCTGCGTTGGCTCGCCGCGGCGAACCAACGGCTCAGGTAGTCGCCTCCCGTGGGCCCGTGCCATCGAATCGGGTCGTCGTCCACCTCGACAATGACGGGGCGCGTCACGTTCACGTGGTCACGAGGGGACTGTCGGCCACCTGAGGATTCTGTTCGGGGGCGTCCGGCGAGGCGTCGATCTGGGCACACACCCTTGCCACCGCCGTCGCGACCTCGCGCAGCCGACCAGGGGCGAAATTCGCGAGGAGAGCTTCGCGTTCTTCCCGCTCGCGCGGCATGAGGGCCTTGAACACCTTGGCCTGCGCCGGCGTCAGGCGGAGAGTCGACACCTCTGCCTCACTCACGCGATACACGACCACGACGGTCGGACGGCTCAGCTCCGGCTTCCAGGTGACTTCGCGTGGGTCGGAAATCATCGTGACGACGTCGACATCAAGGTCCGCGATCAGGAAATGCGACTTGTCCCCTACGACGGCGGGCCGCCGGTATACGTTGACGAGCTCTTCCTCGACCTCGTCTCCCCGGAACTCCGCAAGCATCGAGTCGTATGCGAACAGCGCCCTAGCGGCTTGCGCATGCACGCCTTCCATGTGCGCCAGAATCTCACCGAGCGCTTCCTGAATGGGCATTGCAGCCCGTTCGAGCAGTGCGTCGATAAGTTCAACGTATGTGAGCCCCGCACCCTGCTTGAGGAATCGCAGCAGATGGTAATAGCGGCGTGTGAAGTACCGCGAAAGGCGCAACACGTCCTGATAGTATGCGTAGTCCCGATTCCCGCTGCGAATGAAGCTGAATCCGGTGAAGGTCGCCACATCGTCCCTGATGAGCGCGCGGACATCCGACGGGAGGAAGGTACCCATGGCGTCGATTCCACTATCGAGCGGTTCGAGTTCGGCTCGGTACTCATCTGTGATCTCAGCGCCGGGAAGCGGCTGAAGCACACTGAGGTCACTGTTGACGGCACCGTAGGCGATCGCGTCGAAGACGACCTCCAGCGACTTCTCGAGGTCTTCGGCGCTCTCGTCCGGGTATCCTACGATCGTGTTCGTCTCGAACTGGATGCCGACTTCCTGGGCAGACCGGAAGAACTCGTAGGTCCGCTTCGTCGAGGGCATCTTCAGCATGGCCTTGAGAATCTTCTCCGACCCCGCGTCCGTGCCGCAGAAGATGTTGAAGCATCCCGCGTCGGCCATGCGTCGCAGAAGGGACGGGTTGACATTGTCCGGTCGAACCGCGCAGCCCCACTCGAACATGTCGTTGTGCTCGGAGAAATAGGACACGAACTCGTCGAGATACGTGCGCTTGTTGGCGAAGTTGTCGTGCAGGAAGTTGAACTGGGTCACCCCATACGTGCGGTGCAGGAAGCGAAGCTCATCGAGGATGACCGCAGGATCCTTGATCCGGAAGTCGCGATCCCAGAACGTCGACGTCATGCAGAACTTGCACGAATAGGTGCACCCGGAGCCGATGTGCACGTCGAAGATGTGCGGGGTCGACAGCCGGATGTAGTCGCCCATCGGGACGGCGTCATACGCGGGCATCGGCACAAGGTTCAGGTTCGTGGTCGGCTGAGGCCCCTTGGACACGGACTGGCCGTTCTCACACGACCAGAACCCGCGCACCTCGGCGGGATCGGCCCCGTCGGCAAGGGCATCCGCGAGAGCGGTGATCGCGAGCTCTCCCTCACCGCGGCACACGAAGTCGACGCAGTCGGCGAAGCGTGGGAGCGCATCGGGGAAGACACCGAACGTCCCGGGTCCACCGAGAACCACCGTGACATCGGGCCGGAGCCGCTTGACCTGACGCCCGATAAGAAGGCATGCCGGGAGGGTGTCCGCGAGACACGTGAGGCCGAGAATGTCGGGATCGGCGGCGAGCAGACGAGCGCAGGTTTGGTCGAGCCAGTCAGCATCACCGGGTTCGAAGGCACCGATCCGGTGCTCGTACTCCAGGTCGA
The DNA here is from genome assembly GCF_001279655.1 of Streptomyces sp. WM6372. Classification (NCBI taxonomy): domain Bacteria; kingdom Bacillati; phylum Actinomycetota; class Actinomycetes; order Kitasatosporales; family Streptomycetaceae; genus Streptomyces; species Streptomyces sp. WM6372. The sequence goes on from NZ_LGDB01000014.1 coordinate 13,073, forward strand.
CGACGACGGTGGGATGGCCATGCGCCATCAATGGCGAGGCGATGCAGAGCAGTCCGAGAGGAACGAAGAACGGAGAATTGACGTCGGCATTGATCAAGGGCCGGCCGAGCGTCACGCGAGCATGCTGCGTAGACGATCGAACCGACACCTGGCCCTCTCCCGCAAACGAGAGGGCCAGTCGTTTCGGAGTCGGCATCAGATGCGATCAGCAGCGCCGCGCAACGATGGCACCCAAAGTAGCCGATGACAGGGTGATCAGCTCGACATCATCGGCGAGGTCAAGACCTTCCTCGTCGGAGAAGAGCACCATGTCCGGCTCTGCCTCGTCCATCACGATCACCGGACGTTCCTGTACTTTTTCCGTCATCGTTGTCCCCTCTTCGCCGTGACTGGCATCAACAGCCCCATCTCATACAGTCCTTGGCACCCCGTCAATAGGGAGTGCACACACTGCCCGGTGTAACAGCTGATCCAGAATCCATCGGTCGATGTGCGGCGGTGATGTTGCCGGGAATGAGGAAGTGCCCTGTGGCCTGCGATGACGTAAGTTATTCGGGCTTCCGGCACGCAAGATCACGAGGGCACTTCCGAGATGAAGTCTCCCCGCGACGCGGGCGGGTCTCGGCGCGGTTCGATGATCCGAATCCGATCGCGTACGGGTGCCGGCCCTGCTGGTGAGTATCTCCCTGAGTGGCGGACACGAGGATGCCGAGCCTGCTTGATCAGGAGAAAGCGAGAAGACCACCGACGGCCAATAGATTCCGCTTCTCCCCCGGTTGTCGGCACAGCAGGTGGTGAATGTCCTGGTCGGGGCCCTCGTCGCGCCAGAGGGAGATGTAGTTTCACCGCTCCGGGTGGGGAAATTTCGTGTGCATCGCCTACGTGCCCCGATGTCCGCTGACCGACGGATGCCGGTCCTTTCCCGCCCCTTGTAAGGCTTGATCGAGTCTGGGTAGGCTGCTGCCGGTCCGGAACAGTTAATGCGTCTTCCTTTATGTGACATTCGGGACGGAGCTAGGTGTGACGTCTTCGCAGGCCAACGTTCCTGATCCGGAATCCGCGGCGGTCCCGTTCTTTCCCATTCCCAGGGCGCCTGGTTGTCCACTGGATCCGGCACCTGAGCTCGCCGAGCTGCAGGAACGGGCGCCGCTGGTCCGGGTTCGGCTGTGGGACGGCAGCACTCCGTGGCTGGTGACGAGGCATGCGGAGCAGTGCGCGCTGCTGTCGGACCGCCGGGTCAGCGCGGACTGGATGCAGCCGGGCTACCCGTTCGACAGTCAGTTTCTGCAGGACCACCATGAAGAAGGCCAGTTCCTGACCGCCATGGAGGGCCCCGAGCACCTCCGGCTGCGTCGGATGATCGCCCGGCCGTTCACTCCCCGCAAGGTCGAGCAACTGCGGCCCGCGGTCCAGCAAGTCGTCGACGACCACATCGATGCGCTGCTGGCCGGCCCGAAGCCGGCTGATTTCGTGGCGGATTTCGCCCTGCCGATTCCGTCCATTGTCATCTGCCACGTGCTCGGCGTCCCTTACGAGGACCACGACTTCTTCCACCGCGCCATCAGGACAATGACCAGCAGCGACGTCCCGGACGATGTCGTGAGCAAGTCCGAGCGCGAGCTGTACCACTACCTGGCCCAGCTGATCGGCCGCAAGCTCGATGCCCCCGATGAAGACCTGCTGTCCCAGCTGGCCACCGAACGGCTGGCCACCGGCCAGCTGAACCGGCACGAGCTGGTGATGTTGGTCTTGTTCCTGCTGATCTCGGGGCACGAGACCACGGCCAGCATGATTGCGCTGGGCACGCTGGCCCTGCTGCTCCATCCCGACCAAATCGCTGTGCTGAAGGACGCCGACGGCCCCGAGGTAGCTGCGGCCGTCGACGAGCTGCTGCGGTACCTGACCACCGTCCAGCCCGGCCGTCGCCGCGTGGCCGTGGAGGACATCGAGATCGCCGGGCAGGTGATCCGCGCCGGCGAGGGTCTGATCCTCCCCGAGGAGATCGGCAACCGCGACGAAAGCGTGTTCCCCGGTGCCGGGATGCTGGACCTGCGTCGCGATGCCAGCCGACAACTCGCCTTTGGGTTCGGTGTGCACAAGTGCACCGGCCAACCGCTGGCCCGCTTGGAGCTCCAGGTCGTGTTCACCGCCTTGTTCCGGCGCATTCCGACACTGGCCTTGGCCGTCGACCTCGGCGACCTCCCGTTCATGGACGACGGGCTCGGATATGGCCTCAAGAAAATGCCCGTGAGCTGGTAGGTGAATGAGGTTGAGCCGGTGACAGGAGGCGGAGTGGAGTTGTTGCAGATCGGGCACAGCCGGCCGGAGCCGGAGCCGAGTCCGTCAGTGGTGGAGGAAGGCGCGCTCTCGGTCACGCTGGTGTGCATGCCCTGGGCTCTGGTCGACATGCCGTCCCTGGCCATCAGCACCATCGCCCCGCTCTTCGCGGGGCGTGGCGAAGTCGGACGGCTGGATGCCCTCTACGCCAACATCCGGTGGCTCGACTACCTCACCCAAAGGGTCGGCCTCGCCCGAGAACACTACGAGCTGGTCGTCGACGCCGAGGTTCTCGGGGTCGGAGAATGGATTTTCTCCAGCTGTTTCCGCCCTGATATGGATCCTCGCAAGACGAGCTTCTTCGAATTGCTGCGCGGGCGCGAGCAGGTCGACGCCTATTGTGAAATGTTCCGCGCCGCCCCCCGCTTCGTCGACGAGCTGGGCGAGGAGATCGTCGAGTCCCGTGCGGACGTGGTCGGCTTGACGACGACCTTCGATCAGAACATCGCCTCATTCGCGCTTGCGCGGCGCGTGAAGGAGCTGTCCCCGATCACCGTCACAGTTCTCGGCGGGGCGAACTGTGACGGCGTCCAGGGCACGGCGATCCACCAGGCTCGCACCGAGATCGACTATGTCGTCCGGGGCGAGGCGGAGCACTCGATCGCACCGCTCATCGCGCACATCGCGGCTTGCCGGAGTGGCCGGACCGATCCACGGGACGAAGCGGCACGCGCGATTCCAGGACTCTGCTGGCGATCCGGTCCGGATGGCGCCTCGGTCAGCAATCCTCTCGGGACCAAGCCCATCTTCATGGACGCCGTCCCAGAGCCTGTCTACGACCACTACTTCCGCGAACTGGAAGGATCCGCGCTCACCGAGCTCGTCGATGTCAAGATCCCGCTCGAAGCCAGCAGAGGGTGCTGGTGGGGGGCCAAGCACCACTGCACGTTCTGTGGCTTGAACGGATCGGCAATGGCTCATCGCGCCAAGCCGCCGGAGCGAGTTCAGGCCGAGGCTTCTCGGGCCATTCGGCGGCACAACGTCCTCGACCTGGTGTTCACGGACAACATCCTGGGCCCGGACCACGTCCGCCAGCTCACCACTGACATGGCGCTGCCGGCCGACTGGGACGTTCGGCTGTTCGCCGAGGTGAAGTCCAACCTCGGGTTCCACCATCTCGAGGCACTCGCCCGGGCCGGCTTCACGCAACTCCAGCCGGGCGTGGAGAGCCTGTCCACACCCGTCCTGCGCCTCATGCGCAAGGGAGTCACCGGGTGGCAGAACGTGCGGTTCCTGCGAGACTGCACGACCTGCCGGATCTTTCCGTCGTGGAACGTCCTCGTTGGTTTCCCGGGAGAGGATGACCACGAATACTCGGCATTGGTCGAGTTGCTTCCGGCCCTTCACCACCTCACCGCACCCGACGGTGTCCACCGCATCCAGTTGACGCGTTTCAGCCCCTACTTCGATGACCCCCAGCTCGGTCTGCGGACTCTGGGGCCTTCGAGCGAGCTCACCCGCGCCTACGAAGGGGTGGCCGACGCTCTCGATGACCTCGTCTACGTATTCGACTCCGAGCCCGCCGGCATATCAGCGGGCATGTACGAGACCTTGTCCGAGGCGGTTGGCGTATGGATGGAGAACTCATCGACATCGCGGCTGGTCGCCCTGCCGGCGTCGGAGAACTCCCTCGTTGTCGTCGACGACCGGTACGGCTGGCCCTCGCGCGAACTGGTGCTCTCACGCGGCCTGGAGACCGAGGCCTACCGTGCGCTCGCCAAAGGACGGACTCTCCCCGCACTCGTTCGCCAATTGGACGATCTCGGAATATCAGTGATCGACGGCCGACTCGAAGCACTCGTCGAGGAGTGGACCACGCTCGGGCTCACGTTCCGCGAGGGTTCGACGTACCTGGCACTCGCGACGGGACTGCGCTGGTGACCCCGTCGGCAGCAGGCCCGCGGACGAGCCGTCGGCACCTGTTCGCGACCATGGAATTCCGTTCCGTTGACAATCGGGCAGGCCTCGTCTCCCTGGCGCGAACGGGCTACGCCGGAGTGCGGTTGTCCGGACATCACGTCATGCCGTCCATGCCCGATCGTGATCTCGTCGCCCTGATCGCACTGCTGCGCGACGCGCGCGGCGTCGGCCTGCGGTTCTTGTGGAGTGGCGAATGCGGCGACCTCGACGTCCGATACCTCCGGCACCTCGATCCGCCGCGTCAGCCTGACCGTACTTTCGCATGGTCTCCACGAGCTGATGCGCAGCTCCTCGCACGGCGCGGTCCGACGTTCATCTCCGTCGACGACACGCGTCTTGGTCCCCGCCGACGCATCGTCATCGACCGCTCCACACCCGAGGCGCACGTTCTCGAGGCCGTCGACTGGGGACGCGAGATCACGACCATGGAGCGGGCCGGCATTCGCGGCCTGACACGGGACGGCTTGGCTTTCTCTTCTGGTGACTACTGTGTGGGCCTTCCCGTACGCCAGGGGATCTGGTGTGTCTGAGAGCGTGTTTGAGATCTGTCTCCTGCCGAGCGGGGCCTGGCACGCGCCCCCGCTACGTTGGAACGCCGCGCCCGTACTTCCAGTAGGAACGAGGCCTTCCGCCTTGCGCTCGTACACACCAGGCCCCGCTCGGCCCGCCCTTCGGGCGGACGAAGCCAGATCTCAGACACGCTCTGAGCGCTTCGTTCGCTTCCGGACGGCGGAAATCCTGATTCCAGGCCGTCGCGGAGGCCCAACACCAATGATCACCGGAGTCACCAGGGAGCCCACCGCATGACCGGCACCACGGAGGCCCTTGGCGGGTCGGCTGCAGTCGACGATGCAGCACGAAGCGTCACGCGCCCGTTCTACGTATACGCCGTGCTCGCCAACACGCTGTTCCAGCGCGGCGTATTCGTCATCTTCCTTTATGAGCGAGGCTTCTCCGCCGGGCAAGTGGCCCTGCTTCAGACACTGCTCTACCTGGTCAGCGGACTTGCTGAGTTGCCGACGGGAGTCATCGCCGACCGAATCGGCAGGCGTGCCAGCATCGTGATCGGCCAGGTGCTGATAGCTGGATGTCTGCTCGGTCAGGTGGCGTTCTCCACCTACTGGGTGTTCCTGGCGCTGTTCATCGGGCAGGGCGTGGGCATGGCATGTGTGTCCGGTTCGGACACCGCCCTGCTGTACGACCTGCTCGTGCGTCGTGGTGCAACGGCCAGCTACGTCAAGATCAATTCCCGGTTCACCATGCTCGGGACGGTCACCTCGGGAGCCGCCATCGTCATCGGCGGCCAACTGCAGCAGATTTCCTGGGGAGTCGTCTACGTCGGTTCGGCGGCGTGCCTCGTCCTGGCCGTGGTGGTGCTGATGTCACGGGTGCCCGAGATCCGCGGCGCGGACGCGGTGGACGAGCAGGACGGAGCCGCGGAGGAGCACCGCGACACCACAGCATGGCGGGCGATGCTTCGGGTCGCCACGCCGGCGCTCGTGACGCTTGTCGTGGTGTCCGGATTGATGCATGCGACGTTGACGCCGTACATCATTTTCACGCAGAAGACCCTCTCCGATCAGGGAGCGGGCACCGCATTGGTCAGCGTGGTCATATCGGCGGGATTCTTCGTCGGCGGGCTCACTCCATTGCTGTCGGACCGCGCGGACCGGCACATCGGGTACCGGGTCATCGTCCCGGTGTCCCTCCTGACGCTCGCCGTGGCGCTCGGCCTGAGCGGCCTCGGCCTTGTCTGGGTCACCATCGCCGCGTTCCTGGTCCTGGTCGGAATTCCCGAGATCACCGCCGTGATCGTGGACAACGTCTTCAACGAGGCAGTGCCGTCGCGCCACCGGGCGAGCCTGCTGTCGATGATCGCATTCGTGGAGTCGGCGCTCATCGGCATCGGCTATCTCGTCGTCGGCGCGCTCATGGACGGACTGGGCTCCAGCGTGGGCATGGCCACCTACGCCGCGGTCCCCCTGCTGGCATGTCTCCTGTGGCTCCCGGTGCTCTTCCGAAGGGCACGGGTGACCACCGAGATCGAGAAGCCCGCCGAGCAAAAGGCGTCCTGAAACAGACCATTTCGAGCAACGCCCCGGGCCGGACGGCGGCGGGGATACGGGGGCTAACCCCAGTGCCGCGGGCCGCCGGCCGTTCCTACGCTGGGCGCATGGAGTCCCAGGAGCTGAAGAAGGAACTCGACGCGACGTTGGACGCCCGGCGCGAGCTGGGGCCGGACTACGAGGCCGCGCTCGTGGACTCCTTCGTGGAGAAGGTCGACACGCAGGTCCGGCGCCGGCTGGCCGAGGAACGTCTGGCCGCCGCCCGCGGCGGCCACGCCGCCGGCGCGTCCCCGCTGGAGGGCGGCTTCGGCGAGCGCTTCGGCTTCGCCATCATCACGCTGGTCCTGGCGATCCCGCTGTCGGCCATCGGCGCCGCGCAGGCGGGGTTCAGCGGGCTGCTGGTCGCCTGGGCGGGCGTGCTCGGCGTGAACTTCATCCACGCGACGAAGCGCCTGCGCCCAGGCCACCGGGCGCAGTAGCGCCACGAGGAGTGTGCGCGGGGACCGCCGCACCCTCGCGAGTGCGAGGGGCGGGACGACGGCGGTCCCCGCGAAGGACACGGGCCGGGTCAGGGCCGTCCGCGTCCGTGGCGTTCACGCGGTCCGGGAGCCGCTCCGGAAGTACGCCAACGCCGTTCGGTGGTGCCGGCCGGGACGTTTCCGTTCCCTGCCGACAACCACCACTGTGCCGGAGGCGTGTTAAGCCGGTGCTGCCGTCACATGACGGGCCCGTACCTTTTGTGCGACGGGCACTTCGGCCATTCCTTCCGGCAGTTCGGCCGCTTCGGCCGAAGCGGCCACATACGCCGCTTCGGCTACTTCGCGCCCTTCGCGAGGAACGCCAGCAGGTCCTGACGGCTCACGACACCGGTCGGCTTGCCCTCGACCAGCACGATCGCCGCGTCCGCCTCGCCCAGCACGGCCATCAGCTCGGAGACCGGCTCGCCCGAGCCGACCTGCGGCAGCGGCCGGCTCATGTGCTTCTCCAGCGGGTCCGACAGCGAGGCCTGCTTCGCGAACAGCGCCGCCAGCAGCTCCTTCTCCACGACCGAGCCGATGACCTCGGCGGCCATCACGTCCGGGTGACCGGCGCCGGGCTTGACGATCGGCATCTGGGAGACGCCGTACTCGCGCAGCACCTCGATGGCCTCGCCCACGGTCTCCTCGGGGTGCATGTGGACCAGGGACGGCATGGCGCCCTCCTTGTCCGCGAGCACGTCGCCGATGCGCGCCGCCGGGCCCGCCTCCTCCAGGAAGCCGTGTCCCGCCATCCACTCGTCGCTGAAGATCTTGCTGAGGTAGCCGCGGCCGCTGTCCGGCAGCAGGACGACGACCACGTCGTCCGGGCCGAGCCCCTCGGCGGCCTTCAGCGCCGCGACGACCGCCATGCCGCAGGAGCCGCCGACGAGCAGGCCCTCCTCCTTGGCGAGGCGGCGGGTCATCTGGAAGGAGTCCTTGTCGGACACCGCGATGATCTCGTCCGTCACGTTCGGGTCGTACGCGGTCGGCCAGAAGTCCTCGCCGACGCCCTCGACCAGGTACGGACGGCCCGAGCCGCCGGAGTAGACCGAGCCCTCGGGGTCGGCGCCGATGACCTTGACCTTGCCGCCGGACACCTCCTTGAGGTAGTTGCCCGTACCCGAGATCGTGCCGCCCGTGCCGACGCCCGCGACGAAGTGGGTGATCTTCCCGTCCGTCTGGTCCCACAGCTCGGGACCGGTGGTCTCGTAGTGCGAACGGGGGTTGTTCGGGTTGCTGTACTGGTCGGGCTTCCAGGCGCCGGGCTCGCGCGCGAGGCGGTCGGAGACGTTGTAGTACGAGTCCGGGTGCTCCGGGTCGACGGCGGTCGGGCAGACCACGACCTCGGCTCCGTACGCGCGCATCACGTTGATCTTGTCCATGGACACCTTGTCAGGGCAGACGAAGATGCACTTGTAGCCCTTCTGCTGGGCCACGATGGCGAGTCCTACACCGGTGTTGCCGCTGGTGGGCTCCACGATGGTGCCGCCGGGCTTGAGGGCACCGCTCTGCTCGGCGGCCTCGATCATCCGGACGGCGATCCGGTCCTTCACGGACCCACCGGGGTTGAAGTACTCGACCTTGGCAAGGACGGTGGCCTGCAGGCCTTCGGTCACACGGTTGAGCTTCACCAGCGGGGTGTTGCCGACGAGGCTGATCATCGAGTCGTGGAATTGCACCATGTTCTCCAGGGAGGGGACTCCACGGGTTCTCCGGGAGGTCCCGCCAGACTAAGCGGAAAGGGATTGGCCGACCGGCACTACGGGGCAGGAAGGTCATCGAGACCGGACGGGAAAGGGAGGTGGCTCGAGGGGTGTCCAGGGCGAGGACGGCCCGCCGGATCGCGGCGGGCGCGGCGTACGGCGGAGGCGGGCTCGGGCTGGTCGGAGCCGCCGCGGTCGGGCTGGTGCTGGCGGAGGTCCAGTTCGCGAAGCGGACGGTCGGCACCGGGCTCGGCGATCCGCCGCGGGCGGACGGGCTGTACGGGAGCGAGTTCGCGCTGGCGGCTCCCCCCGGTCCGCATGCGGGCCCGGGGGCCGTGCGAGAGCCGGGCCAGGTGCCGCTGCGGCTGGGCATGATGGGTGACTCCACGGCCGCCGGGCTCGGCGTGCGCCGGGCGAGACAGACCCCGGCCGCGCTGCTGGCCTCGGGGCTGGCGGCGGTGGCCGAGCGGCCGGTGGTGCTGCGCAACGTGGCCGTCTCGGGGGCCATGTCCGACGACCTCGACCGCCAGGCGGGGCTGCTCCTGGACGGGGAGCTGCCGCCGCCGGACGTGTGCGTGATCATGATCGGCGCGAACGACGTCACGCGGCGCATGCCGCCCACGCAGTCGGTGCGCCACCTGACCTCGGCCGTACGCCGGCTGCGGCTCGCGGGCTCCGAAGTGGTGGTCGGCACCTGCCCCGACCTGGGCACCATCGAGCCGGTGTACCAGCCGCTGCGCTGGCTGGCCCGGCGGGTCTCGCGCCAGCTGGCCGCCGCCCAGACGATAGGGGTCGTCGCCCTGGGCGCCCGTACGGTCTCCATGGGGGACCTGCTGGGCCCGGAGTTCGCGGCGAACCCGCGCGAGATGTTCGGCCCGGACTCGTACCACCCCTCGGCGGAGGGCTACGCGACGGCGGCCATGGCCGTGCTGCCCACGCTGTGCGCGGCCCTGTCCCTGTGGCCGGAGTCGGACCGCCTGGAGGTGGCGCGCAACGAGGACATGCTGCCGGTGGCGAAGGCGGCGTCGGCCGCCGCCGGGCAGGCGGGCACCGAGGTCACCCCGGCCCGCGGCCCTTGGGCCCTGCTGAAGCACCGCCGCCGCAGGCGGGTCCCGGCCGAGGACCTGGCGGCCCCCACGGCCCCCCGGTCGGCGGGCCCGGCCCTGCCGCCCCGGGCCGACTCCCCGTCGGCCAACTGACGCGCGGGCCGGCGGGCCGCCGCCCGCCCGGCCCCGGCGGGGCCGGGGGCCCGGGGCGCGGTCCCGCGGACCTCGGCCCACGGCGCGCCGCGCGCGGGCGCGGGCGCGGCGCGCGGGCGCGGCGCCCGTGCCCGGAACAGAACCGCCCGGCGGCGCGTTCCACCCGCGGAGCGACCGGCATCACACGCCCAAGTCGGTGACCTCGACCGTACGGGCCGGTAACTTCGCTTGCGGTCCAGCAACGAGCCGCAACTCACCCCCCTTGGAGCCCCGATGCCCGAAGCAGTCATCGTTTCCACCGCCCGCTCCCCCATCGGGCGCGCCTTCAAGGGGTCCCTCAAGGACGTGCGACCGGACGACCTGACCGCCACGATCATCCAGGCCGCCCTCGCCAAGGTCCCCGAGCTGGACCCGCGCCAGATCGACGACCTGATGCTGGGCTGCGGCCTCCCGGGCGGCGAGCAGGGCAACAACCTCGGCCGCATCGTGGCCGTGCAGATGGGCATGGACTTCCTGCCCGGCACCACGATCACCCGCTACTGCTCCTCCTCGCTCCAGACCTCCCGCATGGCGCTGCACGCCATCAAGGCGGGCGAGGGCGACGTCTTCATCTCGGCCGGTGTCGAGATGGTCTCGCGGTTCGCCAAGGGCAACTCCGACTCCTGGCCCGACACCCACAACCCGCTCTTCGCCGACGCGGAGGCCCGTACGGCCGCCGTCGCCCAGAGCGAGGGCTCGACCTGGCACGACCCGCGCGAGGACGGCCTCGTCCCCGACGCCTACATCGCGATGGGCCAGACCGCCGAGAACCTGGCCCGGATCAAGGGCGTGACCCGCCAGGACATGGACGAGTTCGGCGTCCGCTCGCAGAACCTCGCCGAGGCCGCCATCAAGAACGGCTTCTGGGAGCGGGAGATCACTCCGGTCACCACCCCGGACGGCACCGTCGTCTCCACGGACGACGGCCCGCGCGCCGGCGTCACCCTGGAGGGCGTCCAGGGCCTCAAGCCCGTCTTCCGCCCCGACGGCCTGGTCACGGCCGCCAACTGCTGCCCGCTCAACGACGGCGCCGCCGCGCTGGTCATCATGAGCGACACCAAGGCGCGGGAGCTGGGCCTGACCCCGCTGGCCCGGATCGTCTCCACCGGTGTCACCGGCCTCTCCCCCGAGATCATGGGCCTCGGCCCGGTCGAGGCGTCGAAGCAGGCCCTGAAGCGCGCCGGCCTGACCGTCGGCGACATCGACCTGTTCGAGATCAACGAGGCCTTCGCGGCCCAGGTCATCCCGTCGTACCGGGACCTGGAGATCCCGCTGGAGAAGCTGAACGTCAACGGTGGCGGCATCGCCGTCGGTCACCCGTTCGGGATGACCGGCGCCCGCATCACCGGCACGCTGATCAACAGCCTCCAGTTCCACGACAAGCAGTTCGGCCTCGAGACGATGTGCGTCGGCGGCGGCCAGGGCATGGCCATGGTCATCGAGCGCCTTAGCTAGGCGGTCCGTCCAGATGCCGCAAGGGATCCGCTTGATCCCTTGCGGCGTACTGACGCCGAATCTAATCCCGTCGCGGCCGACCTGTGACCGAATCTCCCCCAGGATGTGACCTTCGTCCTGGGGGTTTGGCATTTCCGCAGGTCAGGGCAGATTTGCAGGGCCCGTGTGTGACCAAAGCCCTGTCCAATTCGTGACGTAATGCACTGCACGCCATTCCCAGGTCAGGACACTCTGATGTAGGAAGTCGGGGGATCGAATCAATCAGGAGTTAGTCAGTGAGCGCCATGTCTCTTGCCCTGCTGCTGACCACGGCCGCCGCCGCGACCGTGGGCGCTGCTGCGCTGCACGCCGTACACGGCCTGCGCAAGCAGGTGACGGCCCTCCGCGGTGAGCTGGCGACGCCCGCCCACACCCGCGGCACGACCGTCCCGCACGCCCGCAGTGCCGTGCATTCCCCCGCCGCCGAGATACGAGCCGCCGTGGCCGAGGCCCTGGCCGAGGAGCGCGAGCGCGAGCTCGCCGAGGCGCGGGCCTTCTGGGCCGCGCAGGAGGCCCGGGACGCCGCCGACGCGCCTTCGCTGCTGGGCGGCCTGCCCGGCCTCGGCGAGGATGGCCCGGCCGTCTTCCTGCCCCGCCAGGCCGACCTGGTGGGTCTGGAACCGGTGCTCGGCGACGAAGCCGCCGACGACTACCCCGAGGATTCGGCCGAGCTGGCCGCGGCGCGCCGGCGCCACCCCTCGCACCCCGACTTCGTACCGGTCCAGACCCCGCCTCCCGGCGCCGACCACGAGCGCACCGTCTCGCGCCTGGAGGAGCTCGCGGAGGCCCGTACGGCCCTCGCGGACGTCCGTCCGGGCCCGCTGGGCACGCTCGACGTGTACGTCTTCACCGACGGCACCACGCTGTGCATGACCCCGGGCCACCGGGAGACGGCGGAGCGCCTCGCCGAGGCACTGCGCTCGGGCACGGCGCCGGTCCTGCTGGGCGGCTCCGGCATCTCGGGCGCCTACGCGCTGACCTTCTCCTGCGGCGACGCGCAGGACCCGGACAACAACGTCTACATCCTCGCGGACCGCGTCATCGCGTCCCTCTGATCCTGATCACCGCGTCGCCCTGGCTTCCGCCCGCTCCACCAGCCGTACGGCCTCGTCCAGCATCCCGGACGGGGCCTTCGCGGTTTCCGGGGGCCCCGACGGCTCCTCGGCAGCGGCGGCGCGCAGCGCCTGCGCGAGGTCCAGTCCGGCCACCGCCACCTGGTCCCCGACCACGAACACCCCCGCGTCGGGCATCTCCCGCGCCGGAGCCGCCCCCGCGCCCTGCCGCGGCGCCTCCAGCGCCTGGGCCCGTACGGAGAGCTCCCGGGCCAGCTCCAGCGCCTCGGCGGCGGCCCCCTGCCGGAGGCGGCTCTGCGGCATGGCCCGCAGCCGGTCGGCGAAACGTTCCACGGCGGCGGTCAGAGGCGAAGTATCAAGCACCCGGCCGACCTTACGCGCCGCCGCGGCGCCATTGCCAACGGGCGAACTCTCCGGCACGGTGGCGTGAAGAGAACAGCACAGCACGGCGATACCTCCGGAGGCGCCCATGTCCGTAGAGTTCTCCGAGCAGACCCACCGCAACATGATCGACAGAATCCCCCTGACCACCGGTCGTGAAGTGTCCGACTGGCTCCGCACCGTGGACGACGGCCCCTCCCTCGTCCGGTTCGAGGAGAAGGTCAGCTGGCTGCGCGGCGCGCACGAACTCTCGTACGGCCAGGCCAAGGCGATCATCCACGAGTACGACCTGCGCAGGGCGGCCCGCAAATTCGGCTGAGCCCTCCCCCGACCCGAGCCCTCGATCCCCGGACCTTCCGATCCCCCGATCCCCCGACCTTTCGTCCCCGACCCCGTACCCCTCCGAGACGCGGGAAGGCCCCGCGAGCGGTGAGCTCGCGGGGCCTTCCCCCTGCCGACGCGCCGGTGGGCCGGCCGGTACGACTAGTCGTCGCCGGAGAGGATCTGGAACAGGCGCAGCAGCTCCAGGTAGATCCACACCAGGGTCAGCGTGAGGCCGAAGGCGGCCAGCCAGGCCTCGTCGCGCGGGGCGCCGTAGGTGATGCCGTCCTCGACCTGCTTGAAGTCCAGGGCGAGGAAGCAGGCGCCGAGGACGACGCCGACGATGCCGAACAGGATGCCGAGGCCGCCGCTGCGGAAGCCGAGGCCGTCACCGCCCGCGAAGACCGAGAACAGCAGGTTCGCGACCATCAGCAGCATGAAGCCCATGGCGGCGGCCATCACGAAGCCGTAGAAGCGGCGGGTGACGCGGATCCAGCGCATCTTGTACGCGAACAGCACGGAGGCGAAGACGCACATCGTGCCGAGCACGGCCTGGATGACCACGCCGGCACCGAAGTAGGTGCTGGTGGCCGCGCTGAGGACGCCGAGGAAGAAGCCCTCGAAGGCCGCGTAGGCGAGGATGATCGGCGGCGAGGCCTTGCGCTTGAACGACTGGACGAGCCCGAGGACCATCGCGACGAGCGCGGCGCCGACGGCGATGCCGTACGACTTGTTCACGTTCGCCGGGTCGACGGGCATGGCGATCCACGCGATCGTCGCCGTGAGGATGACCGTGCCGAGCGTCATGGCCGTACGGCTCACGACGTCGTCCATGGTCATCACGTCGGCGCGGGCGGGCGCCGGCGGCATGCCGGTGGTCGTGTCCGTGGCGTAAGGATTCGTCGCGTACGGGTTGGTCCCGGCCTGCTGGTGCTGCGCGTCAAAGCCCGCGTAGCCCCCGCTGTCGCGGCTGAACCCCCGTCGCGAGAAGACCGGGTTGCTGCTCCTCATCTCACTCCTCCATGGCCACCGTGCGCGGCCTTGCAACAAGAGTAATGCGTTAGCAAAAATCTGACCCTACTGCTCAGGGAGGATCTTTGCCCAGCATCGGCTTCGGCATTTACGCAGGTCGCACAGGAGATTTCCCCCGGGTGCAGCACACCGGAACGGTCGGGTTCGCCGTCCACCGGGCGGCCGGGAGCCCCCGGGGGAAAACAGGACGCCGGGGGCGCCTCGTGGGCGCCCCCGCCGGTCTGTGTGCGGTGTGGACAGAGCGTGTGTCGTGCCCGGAGCCGGACTTGAACCGGCACGGCCTAAGCCAGCGAGGTTTAAGCTCGCCGTGTCTGCATTCCACCATCCGGGCAGGGCGTAGCGGCTCCCGTACAAAAAGCACTGAACGCTGCGCCGAGCCTATCCGGATCACCCTGGTCAGCAGTGGGCCGTCTATCCGATGTTGTCTGATTTTATTGGCGCTTGAGGGGGCGTCAGGGCCCAGAACACGCGGTGGGCCCGTTACAGGCGGCGATCACCCTCGATGCGGGATTGACGGGATTTCGATGGCCCCCGCCACCCCGCGCGCCACCCTCCACGCCACCCCGGGCCACCCCACCCTCCGGAGGCCTCCCCCGGACACCACCCAGCGGCCGTCATACCAGAGGAGGAGGCGCCCGGCCCCGTGATCAGACTCCAGTGGGCCAGCGAACGGGCACCTCGGCTGATCCCCCGCGGGGGTGCGCCCGGCGAGGATGGAAGGGTCCCGCCGATCCGCAGACCGCACCCCGGTCCGCAGCCCGAGGAGTCGCTTCCGTGACCACCATGAACTACGCCCCGCACACCACCCAGGCCGTGGCCGCCCGGGCCACCGGCCTCTCCAAGGTGTACGGCCAGGGCGAGACCCAGGTGGTCGCCCTGGACAACGTCTCCGTGGACTTCGGCCAGGGCCAGTTCACCGCGATCATGGGCCCCTCGGGCTCCGGCAAGTCCACCCTGATGCACTGCGTCGCCGGTCTGGACACCTTCTCCGCCGGCTCCGTCCGCATCGGCGAGACCGAGCTCGGCACCCTCAAGGACAAGCAGCTGACCCAGCTGCGCCGGGACAAGATCGGCTTCATCTTCCAGGCGTTCAACCTGCTGCCGACGCTGACGGCGCTGGAGAACATCACCCTGCCGATGGACATCGCGGGCCGCAAGCCCGACAAGCAGTGGCTGGACACCGTCATCGAGATGGTCGGCCTCTCCGGCCGCCTCGGCCACCGCCCCACCCAGCTCTCCGGCGGCCAGCAGCAGCGCGTGGCCGTGGCCCGCGCCCTGGCCTCCCGCCCCGAGATCATCTTCGGTGACGAGCCCACCGGAAACCTGGACTCCCGCTCCGGCGCCGAGGTCCTCGGCTTCCTGCGCAACTCCGTCCGCGAGCTCGGCCAGACCGTCGTCATGGTCACCCACGACCCGGTCGCCGCCTCCTACGCGGACCGCGTCATCTTCCTCGCCGACGGCCGCATAGTCGACGAGGTGCTCAACCCCACCGCGGACGGGGTGCTCGACCGCATGAAGGCCTTCGACGCCAAGGGCCGCACCAGCTGAGGGACGTTCCCTCCCCGTCCCCGCTGACCCCTTACCACCTGGACTCCTCCACCATGTTCCGTACCGCGCTGCGCAACGTGCTCGCGCACAAGGCCAGGCTGATGATGACGGTGCTCGCCGTCGTCCTCGGCGTCGCCTTCGTCTCCGGCACCCTCGTCTTCACCGACACCCTCAGCAAGGCCCTCTCCAGCCAGTCCGCCAAGAGCTACGACGGCGTCGCCGTCTCCGTGACCTCCTACGGCCAGGGCCGGGGCGATGACGGCCAGCGCGAGGGCGAGGTCGGCCTCAGCCAGCAGACCCTCGACAAGGTCAAGGCGGTCAAGGGCGTCGACTCCGTCTCCGGCCGCGTCTCCGGTTTCGCCGGCGTCGGCGACGAGAAGGGCGAGCTGATCGGCTCCGGCTGGTCCAACAAGGGCTCCAACTTCGCCCCCGTCAAGGACGGCAAGGACCCGCGCTACGCCTTCGCCGAGGGCACCGGTCCGGCCAAGGCCGACCAGATCGCCCTCGACGAGGCGACCGCCGCCACCGGCAAGTACAAGGTGGGCGACAAGGTCCGCGTCGCCACCAACGGCCCGGTGAAGGAGTACACCCTCTCCGGCGTCTTCACCACCGAGGACGGCGCGGTCAGCGCCGGCGGCAGCCTGGTCCTCTTCGACACCGCCGTCGCCCAGGAGCTGTACCTCAAGCCCGGCTTCTACCAGGAGCTGTCGGTCGCGGCCAAGGCCGGGACCTCCGCCGACCAGCTGCTGACCGACATCAAGCCGCTGCTCGACTCCCAGCACACCAAGGCCCAGACCGGCGCCGCCCTCGCCGCCGAGCAGGCGAAGGACGTCGAGCGGGGCATGTCCAACATGAACCAGATGCTGCTCGCGTTCGCCGGCATCGCGCTCTTCGTCGGCATCTTCCTGATCTACAACACCTTCACCATGCTGGTCACCCAGCGCACCAAGGAGCTGGCCCTGCTGCGCGCCGTCGGCGCCAACCGCGGCCAGGTCATCCGCTCGGTCCTCACCGAGGCACTGGTCGTGGGCGTCGTCTCCGCCGTCCTCGGCCTGGTCGCCGGCACCGGCCTGGCGGTCGCCATGCGCTCCGCGATCGAGGCCTTCGGCGCCAAACTCCCGGCCGGCGACCTCGTGATCGCCCCGGGCACCGTCATCGCGGCCGTGGTCATCGGTGTCCTCGTCACCACCCTCGCCGCCCTGCTGCCCGCCTGGCGCACCGGCCGGATCGCCCCGGTCGCCGCCATGGGCAGCGCCCACCTGCCGGCCACCGCCAAGTCCCTGGTCGTACGGAACGTCCTCGGCTCGGTCATCAGCCTCGGCGGCATCGGCCTGGTCCTGCTCGGCGTCTCCATGGGCGGTGAGAACGGCCGCCTGACCCTCGGCGCCGGCGCGTTCTTCATGCTCATCGGTCTGATCGTGGTGCTCCCGCTGCTCTCCAAGCCGGTCATCGGGGCGCTGCGACCCGCGCTGCAGAAGGTCTTCGGCATCCCCGGCAAGCTCGCCGCGCAGAACGCCGTGCGCAACCCGCGCCGCACCGCCGTCACCGCCGCCTCCCTGTCGATCGGCCTGACCCTGGTGACCACGCTGTCGGTGCTCGGCATCACCATGGGCACGGCCGTCGACAAGATGAGCACGGACAAACTGAAGGCCGATTACAAGGTCTCCATGGCCGCCGAGGGCATGAGCCTGGACAAGTCGGTCGCCGAGACCCTGGCCAAGGCCCCCGGCATCAAGGCGGTCTCCCCGCAGGCCGACGGCTACCTGAGGATCGGCGGCGAGTTCCGCTCCGCCTCCGGCGTCACCCCGTCCGCCATCGGCCAGATGCTGAACATCGACACCATCAGCGGCTCGATGGACAGCCTCGCCAAGGGCGAGGTGGCCGTCGCCGAGACCACCGCGAAGAAGCAGAACCTCTCCGTCGGCTCCGCGCTCCAGGTCCAGTACGACGACGGCGAGAAGGGCACGCTCAAGGTCGGCGCGGTCTACAAGGACCTGGAGGGCCTGCTTTCCCCGTACGTGCTCGACAACAAGATCCTCGCCCCGCACAGCGAGGAGCAGTACATCCGCGAGGTGTACGTCAACACCACCGACGGCGCCTCGAAGGCCGCGCAGCAGACGGTCATCGACGCCCTCGGCAAGAACCCGGCGATCAAGGTCGCCACCCAGGAGGACATGCGCAACGAGATGGGCGGCATCATCAACACGATGCTGAACATCATGTACGGGCTGCTCGGCATGGCGCTGATCATCTCGGTGCTGGGCGTGGTCAACACCCTTGCGATGTCCGTCTTCGAGCGCACCCAGGAGATCGGCATGCTGCGGGCGATCGGCCTCGACCGCAGCCGGGTCAAGAACATGATCCGCCTGGAGGCCGTGGTGATCTCGCTCTTCGGCGCGGTCCTCGGTGTCGCCATCGGCGTCTTCCTCGCCTGGGCGGTGGGCACCACCATCGCCAAGAGCGTCCCGAACTACGCCCTGGTCCTCCCCTGGGACCGGATCGGCATCTTCCTCCTGCTGGCCGCCGTGGTCGGCGTCCTGGCGGCCATGTGGCCCGCCCGCAGCGCCGCCCGGCTGAACATGCTGACCGCCATCAAGACCGAGTAGGCACGAGCGGTACGCGGGGACACGGAAGGGCCCCGGGGCACACGCCCCGGGGCCCTTCCCGCTGTCTTGCGAGGTCTTACGAGGTCTTACGAGGCCGGACGGGCCTGCTGTACGGGGCCTGCCGTCGTACGGGGCCTGCCGTGCGGGTCACGCCCCCCAGGTACGCAGCCGCAGCGGCAGCTCCGAGCGTCCGGCCGCCGCGGGCTTCACGGCGAGGACCTGGTTGACGCCGAGCCGGCCGTGCTCGAAGCCCAGCGCCGAGGCCGCCATGTACAGCCGCCAGACCCGGGCCCGCCCCGGCGAGGTGAGCCGTACGGCCTCCTCCCAGCGCTCTTCCAGCCGCGCCACCCAGGCCCGCAGGGTCAGCGCGTAGTGCTCGCGCAGCGCCTCCACGTCGCGGACCTCGAACCCGGCCCGCTCCAGCTCGCCCACCGTCGTTCCCAGCGGGGAGAGTTCGCCGTCGGGGAATACGTACGCGTCGATGAACTCGTCGATCCGGTACGCCTCTTCGTCCGGCTCCGGCGGGCGCGCGATCTGGTGGTTCAGCAGCCGGCCGCCGGGCGCCAGCAGGGCGTGCAGGGTGCGGGCGTACTCGCGGTAGCGCTCCGCGCCGACGTGCTCGGCCATGCCGATGGACGAAATGGCGTCGTACGGGCCGTCCTTGACGTCCCGGTAGTCCTGGATCCGGATGTCGAGCCGGTCGGCCAGGCCCTCCTCCGCGGCCCGCTTGCGGGCGTACACGGCCTGCTCGCGCGAGAGGGTGATGCCGGTGACGCGGACCCCGTACTCCCGGGCGGCGTGCAGGGCCATGGAGCCCCAGCCGCAGCCGACGTCGAGGAGCCGCCGGCCGGGCTGGAGGCCCAGCTTCCGGCAGACCAGGTCGAGTTTGTCCCGCTGGGCCTCCTCCAGGGTGGAGCCGGGGCTCCAGTAGGCGCAGGAGTACACCATCGAGGGACCCAGGACGTGCTCGTAGAACTCGTTGCCGACGTCGTAGTGGTGGCTGATCGCCTGCCGGTCCCGGCTCCTGGTGTGCGTCGCCCCGCCGCGGCGGGGGGCCTCCTCCGGCGGCGGCGCGGGCGCCGGCCAGGGCCGGGCCAGGGTGACGAGGTCGCGCAGGGCGGCCCGGGCGTCCGGATCGCGCAGCAGCGCGGCGGTCCCGGCGGCGCCCGCGGCCCGCTCCGACAGCTGCGGCAGCTGGGGGCGCAGGGCGGCGAGCTTGCCGAGGCCGGAGCGGCGGAGCGCCGGCGGGGTCTCGGGGACGGGGGCGGCGGCGGGCCCGCGCTCCCAGAGCAGCCCGGCCACCCGGTCCAGCAGTTCGAAGAGGTCGCCCTCCACGGTCAGGTCCCCGGCGACCCAGGCCCGGGCCAGGCCCAGTTCGCCCGGCCGCCACAGCACGCGGCGCAGGGCGCGCCGGTTGGCCAGCACCAGGGTGGGTCCGGCGGGCGGCCCGGCCTCGCTGCCGTCCCAGGCGCGAATCCGGACGGGCAGGGGGGCGCCCAGCAGGGTCTCGGCAAGAGCGGCCAGCCGCGGCGCGGCTTCGGTCATCGTAGGCACCTCCGGTAATGATCCGACCGAACGGCCTACCCACTTCGGGCGGCCGTCAATCGGACGACACCCCGAACAGGCCTACGGGGGCACGCCGAAGGGGCCGCCCGCACCACGGATGGCGGACGGCCCCTTCGGGGACGTGCTGGAGGAGTTGCCGGTCAGGCCCGGGTCAGGAGGCCTTGGCCTTCGCGGCCGGGGAAGCGGCGGCGGCCGGAGCCGGAGCCGGCTTGGCGGCCTCGTAGAACTCCTCGCGCGGGGTCTCCAGCGCACCGAGGGAGACGACCTCGCGCTTGAGGAACATGGCGAGGGTCCAGTCGGCGAAGACGCGGATCTTGCGGTTCCAGGTCGGCATGGCCATGCCGTGGTAGCCACGGTGCATGTACCAGGCGAGCCGGCCCTTGAGCTTGATCTTCGTCTTGCCCATGACGATCATCGCGACGCCCTTGTGGAGGCCGAGGCCCGCCACCGCACCCTTGTTGGAGTGCGAGTACTCGGCCTGCGGGAAGCCGCGCATGCCCGAGATGACGTTGTCGCCGAGGACCTTGGCCTGGCGCAGCGCGTGCTGGGCGTTCGGCGGGCACCAGGCGTTCTCGACGCCGGCCTTGCGGGCGGCGATGTCCGGGACCTGGGCGTTGTCGCCCGCGGCCCAGATGTAGTCGGTGCCCTGGACCTGGAGGGTCGGGGCGGTGTCGACGTGGCCGCGCGGGCCCAGCGGCAGGCCGTAGCGGGCCAGCACCGGGTTGGGCTTGACGCCGGCGGTCCACACGAGGGTGTCGGAGTCGACCTCGAGGCCGTTCTTCAGCACCACGTGGCCGTCCACGCAGGAGTCCATGGAGGTGTTGAGGTAGATCTCGATGCCGCGGGACTCGAGGTGCTCCTTGCCCCAGGTGCCGAGCTTGGGCCCGACCTCGGGGAGGATCTTGTCGGCCGCGTCCACCAGGATGAAGCGCATGTCCTCGCGCTTGATCGTGGTGTAGTACTTCGCGGCGTCGCGGGCCATGTCCTCGACCTCGCCGATCGTCTCGGCACCGGCGAAGCCGCCGCCGACGAAGACGAAGGTGAGGGCCTTGCGGCGGACGTTCTCGTCCGTCGTGGACTCGGCCTTGTCGAGCTGCTCGAGGACGTGGTTGCGCAGGCCGATGCCCTCTTCGACGCCCTTCATGCCGATGCCCTGTTCGGCGAGGCCGGGGATCGGGAAGGTGCGGGAGACGGCGCCGAGCGCGATCACCAGGTAGTCGAAAGGCAGCTCGTACGCCTCGCCGACCAGCGGCGTGACGACGGCGACCTTGCGGTCCTGGTCGATGCTGGTGACCCGGCCGGTGAGAACCTCTGCCTTGGGCAGCACGCGTCGCAGCGGGACGACGACGTGCCGAGGCGAGATGCTGCCTGCGGCCACTTCGGGGAGGAAGGGCTGGTAGGTCATGTACGACCGCGGGTCGACGACCGTGACGGTCGCCTCGCCATAGCGCATCTTCTTCATGATCCGCTTGGCCGCGTACAGGCCTACGTACCCACCTCCTACAACGAGGATCCTGGGACGCTCCGTGGTGCTCATGGAACGAGTATCCAGCACCCCAAGGGGTGACGCTCGTGAGCCCCTTCACAAGGTGACGGAAGGCCTCTGCTACACTGCGCGGCCCACGTGACGGAGGTCATGGCGCGAAACGGGAACCAGGGTGTAACAGGATTCGTTGTTCACCCGTCCTGAACTGGCCTCCAGGCCCGTAAGCGGAGTAGACCACCGGGTTGGTGGATACCTACCGACGGGGCCGGACCGCACCCTCATTTCGCACGAACGCTCGGATGAAAGAGGCCCGATGGCCCGCGGAGCGCCCCGAAGGACCCTTCCCGCGGCCCATCAGGCCTCTTTTCCTTGTGAAGAACTTCACGAACTTTCTGTGGGCGAGGGGACCTAAGCCCCCCGTAAAGCCCTCCGAAGGTCCCCCGAGGGGGCCCCGAGGCCCCCCGAGAGCCCTCCGGGGACCTCTCACAGGCTCGCTCCCTCAGGCGATGGACCAGGCGATCCCGTCGAGGATGTCGTGCTCCGAGACCACGACCTCGGCGGCTCCGGTGCGCTCCATGACGGCGAGCAGGACCAGGGTGCCCGCGCCGATCACGTCCACGCGGCCCGGGTGGAGGACCGGGATCGCCGCGCGCTCGGCGTGCACCGAGGTCAGCATGCGATCGGTGATCTCGCGGACCTGCTCGTACGGGATCCGGGCGTGGTGGATCGCGGAGGAGAGGTACTCCGGCAGCCCGAGGGCGATCCCGGCGACCGTGGTCACCGATCCGGCCAGGCCCACCAGCGTGCGCGCCTCGGTCAGCGGGACCGTCCGCTCGACCAGGTCCAGCGCCGCCTCGATGTCGGCCCGTATGGCCGCGATCTGCTCCGCGGTCGGCGGGTCGGTGACCGCCCCGTCCACCACCAGGTGGCGCTCCGTCATCCGGACGCAGCCCACGTCGACCGAGCGGGCCGCCCGTACGTGCTCCTCGCCGACCACGAACTCGGTCGAGCCGCCGCCGATGTCCACCACCAGGAACGGCCGTTCCAGGTGCTCGTGGCCGACCAGTTCCTTCGTGGCGCCGATGAAGGAGAACTCCGCCTCCTGGTCGCCGGAGATCACCTCGGGCTCGACGCCCAGGATGCCGAGGACGCCCTGGACGAAGTCCTCGCGGTTCTCGGCGTCGCGGGAGGCCGAGGTCGCCACGAAGCGCAGGCGCTCCGCGCCGAGCTCCTTGATGACCGCCGCGTACTCGCGGCAGGCCGCGAAGGTGCGCTCCAGCGCCTCCGGGGCCAGCCGGCCCGTCTTGTCCACGCCCTGGCCCAGGCGGACGATCGTCATCCGCCGGTCCAGCTCGACCAGCTCGCCGGTGGCGGGGTCGCAGTCCGCGACGAGCAGGCGGATGGAGTTCGTACCGCAGTCGATTGCGGCGACCCGCGTCACCCGTCCGACTCCTTCTTCTCCGCCTTCTCCGCGCACGGCGTCACGCACGCGCCCTTGGCCCACCACTCGGGCAGCATCGCCAGCGCCTCGTCGCCGAACGGGTTCACCCCGGGGCCGGCGGCCAGCGAGTGGCCGACCAGCACGTGCAGGCACTTCACGCGGTCCGGCATCCCGCCGGCGCTCGGGAAGCCCTGGAGCACCTCGATGGCGTCGCGGCGCCGGATGTAGTCCTCGTGCGCGGCCTGGTAGGCGGCGGCGAGCTCGGGGTCCTCGGCGAGCCGGGCCTGCATCTCCTTCATCACGCCGTTGGCCTCCAGCGTGCCGATCGCGGAGGCCGCGCGCGGGCAGGTGAGGTAGTACAGCGTCGGGAAGGGGGTGCCGTCGGGGAGGCGCGGGGCGGTCTCCACCACGTCCGGCTGGCCGCAGGGGCAGCGGTGGGCGATGGCGCGCAGCCCGCGCGGCGGGCGGCCGAGCTGCTGCTGGAACGCGTCGATGTCCGCGTCGGTCGGCTCGGTCCGGTCGGTCTGGGGCGGGGGCGTCTGCATGCCTGGAGGAAGTCTCTTCGTTCTCGTGGATGGGTGGTGCCGCGGTACGGCGGGCGGTGCGGGCGGTACGGTCACTCGCCGGGGCGGTCGGCCTTGTCGACCCCGTCCCAGACGTTCGAGTACCAGGGCCGGTCGGACCCGGCCGTTCCGGTGCGGTGCCGCTCGGCGGCCCCGGCCCCGGGGTCGGTCATGATGTAGCTGATCTCGCCCGGGCGGACGAAGTGCAGGTGCTTGCGCGCCTGCTGCTCCGCGTACGCGTTGTCCTGCCAGCGGGCCTTCTCGTCGCGGAGGCGTTCGAGGCGCCGGCCCGCGGCCTCGGCGGCCCGCCGCTGCTCCGCGATCTCCGAGCGCTGGGAGACGTACTGGCGCATCGGATACGCGAGGGCGACGACCAGCGTACAGAGGACGAGCACCAGGAGCGCGGCACGGCCGGTGAGCCGGCTGCGGCGGACCTGACGGCGCGTCTGCGAGCGGTAGACGTGGGCGGCGGTCCGCTCGCCGAGCTGCTTGAGCCTGGTCGCGGTGGAGAAGGTGGAGAACCGATCCCGGTTCCCGGCCATTGATCCCGCCTCCCCTATGTCCCTCTGTCTCCAGGTGCGTGGTACGCGCTACGCAATACGTCCCCGCACACGGTACGGGACCGAGTGCGGGGACGTACGGAGGCCAGCCCCGGAGGGGCTGCCGTGATTAGCCCTTGAAGCGCGGGAAGGCGCTGCGGCCGGCGTACACGGCGGCGTCGTCGAGGATCTCCTCGATGCGCAGCAGCTGGTTGTACTTGGCGACGCGGTCCGAGCGGGCCGGGGCGCCGGTCTTGATCTGACCGCAGTTCACGGCGACGGCGAGGTCGGCGATGGTGACGTCCTCGGTCTCGCCGGAGCGGTGCGACATCATGCACTTGAAGCCGTTGCGCTGGGCCATCTCGACGGCGTCGAGGGTCTCGGTCAGCGAACCGATCTGGTTCACCTTCACGAGCAGGGCGTTCGCGGAGCCCTCCTCGATGCCGCGGGCCAGGCGCTCCGGGTTGGTGACGAAGAGGTCGTCGCCGACGATCTGGACCTTGGAGCCCAGCTTGTCGGTGATGACCTTCCAGCCGGCCCAGTCGTCCTCGTACAGCGGGTCCTCGATGGAGACGAGCGGGTACGCGGAGACGAGCTCCTCGTAGTACTCGGTCATCTCGGCGGCCGAGCGGGACTGGCCCTCGAACTCGTACTTGCCGTCCTTGTAGAACTCGGACGCGGCGACGTCGAGCGCGAGCGCGATGTCCTTGCCCGGGGTGTAGCCGGCCTGCTTGATGGCCTCGACGATGAGGTCGAGCGCGGCGCGGTTGGACTCCAGGTTCGGGGCGAAGCCGCCCTCGTCGCCCAGGCCCGTGGAGAGGCCCTTGGTGTGCAGGACCTTCTTGAGGGTGTGGTAGACCTCGGCGCCCCAGCGCAGCGCCTCGGAGAAGGACTCCGCGCCGATCGGGGCGATCATGAACTCCTGGATGTCCACGTTGGAGTCGGCGTGCGACCCACCGTTGAGGATGTTCATCATCGGAACGGGCAGCAGGTGCGCGTTCGGGCCGCCGAGGTAGCGGAAGAGCGGGAGGTCCGAGGCCTCGGACGCGGCGTGCGCGACGGCGAGGGACACGCCGAGGATGGCGTTGGCGCCGAGCGAGCCCTTGTTGTCGGTGGCGTCCAGGTCGAACATGGCCTGGTCGATCAGGCGCTGCTCGGTGGCGTCGTAGCCGACGAGCTCCGGGCCGATCTGCTCGATGACCGCGAGGACGGCCTTCTCGACACCCTTGCCCATGTAGCGGTTGGGGTCACCGTCGCGGAGCTCAATGGCCTCGAAGGCACCGGTGGAGGCGCCGGACGGAACTGCAGCACGGCCGGTGCTGCCATCGTCGAGGCCCACCTCGACCTCGACCGTGGGGTTGCCTCGGGAGTCCAGGATTTCCCGGGCTACGACGACGTCGATGGACGGCACGAGCATCTCCTTCTGGGATGTGACGCTGGGTGTGCGGTGGCATGTCGGGCCGTGGGATGGCCCCGCCGACTAGAGCCTAACCGGATCCGGGCACTCGGCCTGCCGACCGCCCGCCTCCTGGGACGAAAAAGGGCCCGAATACCCGCCTTACGGGACATAGGGGCCTTGACCGCCGGCACAGAGGAGCGGGCTGGGGCCGGTCCGGAGCCACTTCCGGGTCGGTCCGCGCCGGTCCGCGCCGGTCCGGGCCGGGCCGGATCCCGGGAAACGCCGCCGCCCGGCGCGTGAGGGGAAGACGCGCCGGGCGGTCGGGACGCCGCGGCGCCGCACGGGCGGCCGCGGTTGTTACTGCAGGATTCAGCTGAGCTTCAGCATCTGGCCCGGGAAGATCAGGTCAGCGTCCGAGACGATGTCCTTGTTGAGCTCGAAGAGCTTCTCCCAGCCGCCCTTGACGCCGTTGGCCTCGGCGATGGTGCCCAGGGTGTCGCCGGACTTGACCTCGTACGAGCCGTTGCCGGTCTTGACGGCCGGGGCCTCGGCGCGCTCGGAGCGGGTGACCGGCGCGGGGGTCTCGCGCTTGGTCTCCTTCTTCGGCTCGGTCTTCTTCGGCTGGGTCTTCTTGGTCTCGGTCTTCGTCTCCGTCTTCTTCGGGGTGTCGGTCGTACCACCACCGGTGTAAGAGGAGTTGGAGAGGCCGACGCCGCAGGACGGCCACGCGCCCTTGCCCTGGCCCTTGAGGACCTTCTCGGCGATGGCTATCTGCTGCGACTTGGAGGCCTGGTTGGCCTGCGCGGCGTACGCCTTGCCGCCGTACGCGGCCCACGTGGAGGACGAGAACTGCAGGCCGCCGTAGTAGCCGTTGCCCGTGTTGATGGACCAGTTGCCGCCGGACTCGCACTGCGCGACGCGGTCCCACTCACCGGCGGTGGCGGCGGAGGCCGATCCGGCCGCCATCAGGGGGGCGGCGACGACGACACCGGTGACACCGGCGAGCGTGACGATGCGAGCGGCCTTGGAGGCGCGGCGGTGCTTGCCCTTGCCGGAAATCAGCATGGAGTTCTCCTCACCGACGCCTACGAGGTGAGCTGTCGGGTTCGGGCTGATGAGTGCCCGGCCGTGCGACTGGCGCACGACTTAACCCCTAGCCGGTTCCCCGGCCGTCTCTCAACGGCCGCTCCCGGCGCCTACCTTGGTTCCCCCGCTCCTGCCTTCGGCGCTTGACGCGACGACTGTTCCCTCCGTCCGCCGGCAGGATTCGGCGATGCGGTCGAAGGAGCCCGCGGTGGCGGGCGACTCAGAAGGTAGACAGGTCTCTCCCCGATGTTCAACGAGGAACACCGGGGAGAAACGGCCCCTACTTGCCCTCCCCCCACCAGCGTTTGCGCAGGTGAGGGCGGGGTTTGCGGAAGGCTCCAGGCGGGACACGCCAGTTGACCGGAAGAGACACATGTCTCACTTGCAGATAACGGACATTCAGCCTTTTCCGGGTGTCCGAAGTGCCGTTATTTCTAACTTAGATCCAGATTCTGACCGGGCTTGATCAGATTGGCGTCATCGCCGATGACCTGCTCGTTGGCCTGGTAGAGCGCGTTCCAGCCGCCCTTGACCCCCTTGGCAGACGCGATCGTGGCCAGGCTGTCGCCCGCCCGGACCGTGTACGAGGGATCCGACGCCGCGTCAGACGCGGCGGGCAGCTCAAGAGCGGGCGTACCGCGGTGCTTGCCGGTGCCGGAGGGGTCCGGGATGCCGGCCGGGTCGGTGGTGGCGCCCGGGGTGCCCGGGGCCGAGGGGGTGCCGGGAGCGGTCGGGTCGGCCGGATCGACCGGAGCCGTCGGGTCCGTCGGGCTCCCGGGCGTGCTCGGGCTCCCCGGGGCCGTCGGGTCGGCGGGCGCGGTCGGGGTGCCCGGGGTCGTCGGGTCGCCGGGGGTGCCCGGGAGCACCGGGGCGCTCGGCGAGGTGGACGGCGCGTCCGGGTCGGGCATGACGGGCAGTCCGCTGTTGGGCGCGAGCGGCGCCGGCGGAAGCGTGAAGACCGGGGCCGGAGCCGGGGTGGGGGCGCCGAAGTCCCGCGCCTTCGCGCCGGAGCCGCCGGCCGGGACCGAGTCGTCGGGGCGCGAGGGGCTCGGGGCGATCGGGCCGAGCGTGCCGGGCAGGCCCGGGTCCACGGCCGCCGCGGGGCCCTGCTGGGTCAGTCCGGCCGACTCCGAGCAGTGCCCGAAGGCCTGGGCGCCCTGGGTGCCCAGCACGCGCTCGGCGACGGCGATCTGCTGCGAGCGGCTCGCGAGGTCGGGGCGCTCGGCGAATTCGAGGCCGCCAGAAGCGTTCCACTGCTCCTGCGTGAACGAAAGTCCGCCGTAGGACCCGCTGCCGGAGTTGGCGCTCCAGGAGCCGCCGCTCTCGCACTCGGCGACCTTGTCCCACGTGGAGGTGTCTGCTGCGCTCGCGCCGGTGGCGGCGAGCAGCGGCAGGGCCAACGCGGAACCGGTCACTCCGGCGGTGACGACTATCGCGGGTACCTGGCGGGGGCGTCTGTGGCGGCCGTTCCCGGAACGCATGAGCTGCACCTTTCGCATAACGGCTGGGTAACGGCAGAACCTAGCCTTCTTAGCACGTCAGTAACAACTCTTGCCGGGGGCTGACTTACGGTCAGGGAGCGTTCAGGGGTTTCGGGGTGTGAACGTGACGGGAAGAGTGCGCAGGCCACGCATGATCAGACCCCCGCGCCAGCGAAGGTCGTTGGGCGGAACTGCGAGTTCCAGATCCGGCAGACGCGTCAGCAAAGTCGCAAGCGCCGTCTGTCCCTCAAGTCGTGCGAGCGGAGCACCCAGGCAGTAGTGGATGCCGTGCCCGTATCCGAGGTGCTGGTTGTCGGTGCGGGAGAGGTCGAGGGTGTCCGGATCGGCGAACCGCTCGGGGTCCCGGTCGGCCGCGGCGAGGACGACGAGCACCGGATCGCCGGCCGCGACGTCCCGGCCGCCGAGGGTCAGCGGCTCGGTGGCGAACCGCCAGGTGGCCAGCTCCACGGGGCCGTCGTAGCGCAGCAGTTCCTCGATGCCGGTCTCCAGCAGAGCGGTCTCGCCGGCGGCGAGGGAATCCTGGAGGCGGGTGCGCTGGCCGGGGTTCATGAAGAGGGAGTGGACGCCGTTGCCGATGAGGTTGACAGTCGTCTCAAATCCGGCGAACAGCAAGATAAAGGCCATCGCCGTGGCCTCGGCCTCGGTCAGGTGGTCTCCGTGGTCACTCGCGCGGATCAGGTCCGAAATCAGGTCATTGCCCAGATCATCCCGTTTGCGGTGGATGAGTTCACCGAGATAGGTCCGCATCTGCTTCACGGAACGGGCGACCCCGCCGCGCGGGCCGCCGCCGTGCCGGATCATCATCCCGGCCCAGTCCCGGAAGTCGTCCTGGTCCTCGCGCGGTACGCCGAGCATCTCGCAGATGGCGTAGATGGGGAGCGGGAACGCGAACTCGTGGATGAGGTCCGCTTCCCCCCTGCTCGCGAACTGCTCGATGAGGTGGTCGGTCAGCTCCTGCACCCGCGGGGTGAACTCGGCCACCCTGCGCGGGGTGAACGCCTTCGACACCAGCCGCCGCAGCCGGGTGTGGTCCGGCGGATCGATGTTGAGCAGGTGCGTCATCAGCTCCGCCTTGCGCTCCCCCGGGATCCCGGTCTTGCCCTTGGCGTGCGCCGGCTCCGCGTGGTGCGCCGGGTTCTTGCTGAGCCGCTGGTCGGCGAGGGCCTGGCGGGCGTCGGCGTACCGGGTGACCAGCCAGGCCTCGACCCCGCTCGGGAGCTTGGTGCGGTGTACCGGGGAGTGCTCGCGCAGCCAGGCGTACGCCGGGTACGGATCGGTCGCGAACTCCCAGTCGAACAGGGTCGGGCCCTGGGGAGGAGCGCTGTCTTCGGGGACTTCGGAGGCTGCGGGGGTCGGCTCATGCACCCGCTGACCGTATCCCGCGCGCCCGCCGCCATCCCATATGGGTGGTTCGCCGCGGCTGTCCGTAGATCCGCCATCGCTTGACCTCACGTTCCCCGGCGTTCCTACTTTCGGTTTTGTGGATGTGAGGATCTTGAAGAGCAGCTTCGCGGTGGTGGAGAGAAGGGCCGAGCACGCGGTCAAGTACTTCTACTCCCACCTCTTCTGGCACAACCCCGGGATCCGTGAGCTCTTCCCGGCCTCCGCCGAGGACATGGAACGCCAGCGCGACCGGCTCTTCGCCGCGCTGACCCACGTGGTCGCCCACCTCGGCGACGAGAGCCTGCTCCCCTATCTCCACGACCTCGGCCGCGACCACCGCAAGTTCCTCGCCGGCCCCGAGCACTACGCGGCCCTCGGCACCAGCCTGCTCGCCGCCCTCGCCCGGACCTGCGGCGAGTCCTGGAACCCGACCGTGGAGAAGGCCTGGTCCGAGGCGTACCAGGTGATCGCCGACGCCATGATGGCCGGAGCCGCCGCGAGCGAGGACCCGCCGTGGTGGGAGGCCGAGATCGTGCGCCACCTCCAGTACGGGCAGGACATAGGGGTACTGACCCTGCGCCCGCACGCCCCTTTCCCCCACCTCCCCGGCCAGTACGCGAGCGTGAGCAGCGAACGGGTCCCCAGGACCTGGCGCACGTACTCCATCGGGAACGCCCCGCGCCCCGACGGCACGCTCGACCTGCACGTCAGCCGCGTCGAGGGCGGCCGGCTCAGCACCGCCCTGGTCCGCGAGGCCCGGCCCGGCGAGATGCTGCGGATCGGCGCCGCCGGCGGGCAGCTGACGCTGCGCCGCGCCGACCGCCCGGTCAGCCTCATCGCGGCGGGCACCGGCTGGGCGCCGATCCGGGCCATGGTGGAGGAGCTCGCCGGGCAGCCCCCCGACCGGGACGTACGGCTCTTCGTCGTCGCCCGGGACGCCGCGTACCTGTACGACCGCCCGCTGATCGACGAGTACGCCGCCGCCTTCGGCTGGCTCGGCGTCACCTACATCACGCCCGCCCCCGGGCAGCACCGCAACCAGGCCACCGGGCGGCTCGCGACCGCGCTCGGGCACCGGGCCATGTGGCCCGAGCAGGACGTCTACCTCAGCGGGCCGACGCCGTTCGTCGAGCAGACCGTGCACGTACTGAAGGAGCTGGGCGCCCTGCCGGGCCGGATCTTCCACGACTCCGTGCCCGCCGCCGGCACCGGCCACGGCCCGAACGGCCGGCCCCTGGGCTTCGGCGAGTGGTTCCTCGGCCGCCCCGAGCCGCACTGGCACAACCCGTCGGGCCGCGCCCCCCGGTAAGCCCCGCCGGGGCCTACGCCCCGACGCCCTCGGCGGCCCGGATCGCGTCCCGGTAGGCGCGGGCCGCCGCGCGCAGCGCGGTCTCGGGGTCGACGCCCGCCGCCTCGGCGCGCGCCGCCAGTTCCAGCAGCTCGTACCCGATGCCCTCGCCGCGGGGAAGTTCCACGGCCATGCCGCCCGCGCGGACCCGGCCGGCGAGCTTGGCCGCGAGCGCGAGTCCGGGCTGGCCCAGCGGGATCCCGTCGGTGACCGACTCCCGCTGCTTCTCGACCGCCTTGGTGCGCTGCCAGTGCGCGCTGACCTCCTCCGGGGTCTGCGCGTCCGCGTCCCCGAAGACGTGCGGGTGCCGGTGGATCAGCTTCTCGACGAGGCCGCCGGCCACGTCGTCGATGGAGAACGGCTCGTCGGCGTCCTCCTCGGCGATCCTCGCGTGGAAGACCACCTGGAGGAGTACGTCGCCGAGCTCCTCGCGCAGCGCGTCCCGGTCCCCGTCCTCGATGGCCTCGACGAGTTCGTACGCCTCCTCCGTGGCGTACTTGACCAGGCCCTCGTGGGTCTGGCGCGAGGTCCAGGGGCATGCGCGGCGGACCCGGTCCATCACCTGCACGAGGTCGAGCAGGCGGGCGCCGGGGAGGTCGTACGAGCCGGGCAGCAGTTCGAGGTCGGGCATGTCGACGCGGCCGGAGCCGGCGAGCCTGGCCAGTCCGTCGGTGAGCCGCCGGTCGCCCTCGCCGGACGGGATCACCACGACCGTGCGGCCGCCGGCGCAGGCCTCGACCAGCTCGTGCGCGTCCGGGTCCTCGTGCGCGACCTCGACGCCCGCCTCGCGCAGGTACGGCAGCTGCGGGTGGTCCGGGTCGGCGCACAGCACCCGGTCCGCGGCGTGCAAGGTCTGCCAGGCCGGCCAGGACAGCAGGCCGGGGGCGACCCGGTGGCTCGCGGTCAGCAGGACGATCCGGCCGGCGGCCGTGGCGTCGGGGCCGGCCACGGGGGACGGGGCCGGGGCGGGCACGGCGGGGGCGGGTTCGGCGGCGTGGTCGGTCACCCTCCGAACCTACCTCCGTACGGGCGGGTCAGGCTCCGGCGGGGGCCTGCTCGGGCCGGGTCCGCTGGACGATCCAGGGGGTGTCCTGGTCGCCGAGCACGATCTGCTGCGCATCCCAGACCCCGTAGCGCGGGTTCACCTCGATGTGCAGGGCCTTCGCGGCGGCCGCGAGCTTCGAGACGGCCTTGTCCTGGCTGCCGTAGTGGTCGAAGAGCTTGTCGCGCAGCAGCTTGAAGCGGGCGTCGGCGTCGAGCTGCCCGGGCGCCAGCTGGGCCTGCTCCAGGGCCGCCGCGGCCAGCTTGTCGCTGCCGCCCGCCTTCTCCAGCTGGGCCTTGCGGAAGTCCTGGACCTCCTTCTCGCCGACGCTCACGCCCGCGTCCTCGGCGGCGCGCTCCAGCACGACGGTCTGGATCATCTTGTTGAGCTTGACGCGCTCCAGGCCGGGCGAGGACTGGATCAGCTGGGCGGCGGTGGGCCCGGCGTCGTTCTGCGCCGCGCGGACGTCCTTCACCTGGGCCTGGAGCGCGGAGGTGGTGATGCGTTCGCCGCCGACGACGGCCGCGGTACCGGGCCGGGCCTGGCCCGAGCAGGCGGTCAGCAGGGGGGCCGCCACGAGCAGGGCGGCGGAGACGGAGAGCGCAGTGCGACGGTGCAAAGGAGCCTCCAGGGCCGGGAGATTGTGCGTCGGTGCACAGGACACCCCCTAAGGGCCGTGCGGTGATCGATGGTATGCAGTCAAGCTGATCCGAGCCACTGCTTCGACCAACGATTCCCGGGGTGTTGGGGTACGCGTCTGTTGATGTCGCAGCCACCCGGCGGCAACCCTGTGGTCGACCGGCGGTGCCAAGGTCGGCCCACCATGTCGACACCGCACCGCTCGCCGCGCCGCCTGAGCCTGCGCGGCTCGGCCCTCGCCGCCCTGATCACGGTGGTGGCCGTCTGTGCCGGGGACGCGGTCGCCCGCGTGTTCCCGTACGGGCACCGCCACCGCAGCATCAACGACCTCGGCAACCAGTTCGTCCCCTTCCACGCCCACCTGTGGGACCTCCTGCACGGGCGGGCGGAGGGCGGGCTGCTGTTCAACTGGCAGTCCGGCTTCGGCACGAGCTTCCTGCCCGACTTCGGCACGTACCTCTCCAGCCCCTTCGCGGTGCTCGTCGGCCTCTTCCCGCGCGAGGACATCGACCTCGCGGTGTACGTGGTCACCGTGCTGAAGATGGCCGCGGCCGCGGCGGCGATGGCCTGGCTGCTGCGCACGCAGCGCCGCGGGCCGTGGTGGGCGGCGGGCCTGCTGGGGGCCTCGTACGCGCTGTGCGGCTGGTCGGTGATCGAGGCCTCGTACAACCCGATGTGGCTGGACGGGCTGATCGCGTTCCCGCTCCTGTGTCTGACGGGTGAATGGGCGCTGCGGGGGCGCCGGCCCGCCGCCGCCGTCCTCGTGGTGGCGCTGTGCTGGACGGCGAACTTCTACACGGCCTACATGGCGACGCTGGGCGCGGCGCTGGTGCTCCTGGTACGGGTGGTGCTGACGCGCGAGGGCGTACGGGAGCGGCTGCCGGTGCTGGTGCGCGGCGCCGGAACGACCCTGCTGGGCATCGCGGTGTCCGCACCGGTGCTGGTGCCGCTCTTCCTGAGCTCTAAACAGGCGTACCCGGGGTGGACGCGGCAGTTCGACCCGGTGCCCTGGCCGGACCTGTTCGCGCGGATCCTGCCCGCGACGTACTCCTTCTCCTCTCCCGCGCTGTTCGTGGGCACGGGGACGCTGCTGCTGGTGGCGGCCCTGCCGTTCCACGGGGCGGTGCCGGTGCGCACCCGCCTGTGGTGGGCGGGGCTGACGGCGGCCGTGCTGCTCTCCTTCCAGTGGACGCCCACGCATCTGGCCTGGCACGTCTTCGCGACCCCGAACGGGAGCCCGTACCGGCAGACGTTCGTGCTGGCCGGGGTGGCCGTGATCGCCGCGTGGACCGGGCTGGCGGCCGGGCTGCCGAAGCCGCGGGCGCTGGCGGCGGGGGCCGCGGTGCTGGCCGCGGCGGCCGTGGCGGCGAGCGGCAGCACACTGGCGACGGCCTGGGGCTTCGGGCTGTTCTGCGGCGGCCTGGCGCTGGCGGCGGTGGCCTGGTGGTCCCTGCGCCGGCGCGGGCTGGTCCTCCCGGCGGCCGGGGTGCTGGCGCTCGTACTGATCGGGCAGGCGGCCGCGACGACGGCGTTCGGGCACAAGGGCAAGCTGGGCGGGCTGGACGACTACCCCGCGTGGGGCGCGGCGCACACGGCCCGCTCCACGGCACTGGCCGGCGCCGAGGGCTGGCCCGCGTACCGCACGGACCCGAGCCGGCCGGCGCTGACGGGCAACGATCCGCTGCTGCTGGGCGGGGAGGGCGGCGCGTACTACAGCAGCCACACCCCGGACGTGTTCACGCGGACGATGGTGGCCCTCGGTGCGGGCTGGACCTCGCGCGGGCGCAACGTGCAGAGCATCGACAACCCGGTGACGGACGCGGTCTTCGCGGTCGGCGCCCGCCTGCGGCCCGACGGCACGATCAGCCGCGCGCGGGACGTCCCGCCGCTGGTCACGCTCCGCCCGCCGGGGCCCGCGCCCTCGTACGGCGCGGCCGACGGGCCCCCGTTCGCCAACCAGGAGCTGCTGCTGGGCGCCAAGGTGTACGAGGACCCCGTCGCGCCCGGGGTGTGCCGCGCGGGTACGGAGGCCTACCTGTGGGCCCCGGAGTACAACGCGACGGCCCGCCTCGCGGACGGCCGCGCCTTCCGCCTGAACGGCAACGCCCCGCGCAACCGGGCGGCCCTCCAGCCGCTCGGCGCCTCCCGGGGAGCCTCCTCGGCGCTGGTCTTCGACGCTCCGGCGCCACCGCGCTGGGCCCTGTCCTGCCTGGACCGCGCCCGCCTGGACCCGGCGGTGGCCGCCCTGCGGGCGACGGCTCCGACGGAGCTGCGGGTCGGCTCCTCGACCGTCGGCGCCACCGTCCCGGCGGGCACCACGGGCACGGTGGTCCTCTCCTCCCCGGCGATCGCGGGCTGGACCTGCAACGGCCGGCCCGCCACGCCCTACCTGGGGCTGGTCTCCGTCCCGCTGGCCCCCGGCACGACCACCGTCTCCTGCTCCTTCCGCCCCCCGGGCCTCGTCCCGGGCGCGGCGGTCGCGGCCGCGTCCCTGCTGGTCCTGGCCGGCCTGCTGCTGGCGGAGCGCCGCCGCAGGCCCACGGCCGGCCGCATCGCCGGTCCGGCCGACACCGACGCCGGGGCACCCGCGGAGCTCGCCGCGGCCGCCGCGGCCGGGGGCTGAGCCGGGGTCCTCAGCGGACCTGGCTGAGCCAGTGGAGGGTGCGGCGGACCTCCGCCGAGAAGGGGTGCGCCGGGCCGTGGACGCGGTCCGCGTCGAACAGCAGCCGGACCAGGGTGTCGTGGGCCGCCGGCCGGTCGCCGAGGGAGAGCAGCAGCTGGGCTATCCGGCGGCGGACCTCCAGCGGGAGGCCGGGGTCCGGGTTGGCGTAGTGGTTCTCGAACAGCGGGAGCAGCGAGCGGTATTCGGCCAGGGCCGCTCCCGGCGCGTCGAGCTGTTCCAGGCACTGCGCCGCGTCGTAGCGGAAGCGCAGGGACTGCGGGTCTCCGGCCGGGAACTCGTCGGCGAGGCGGCGCAGTTCGGGCAGGGCGCGGCGGTACTGGCCGTCGTCCATCAGGGTGGCCGCGTACTGCTTGCGCAGCGAGCGGACCACCGTGGAGTGTTCGCCGTGCTCGGCCGCCGCGGCCGGCAGGATCCCGCCGAGGATGTCCACGGCCTGGGTGAGGCGGCCCTGCTCCAGGAGGCTGCGGGCCTCGTCCACCGCGGCCGGGATGTCCGGCTTGGGCGGCGGCTGCGGCGTGGGCGGTGAGGTGGGCTGCGGCGGGATGGTGGTGGCGCGGTCCGGCCAGGGGGCGTGCGGGCGCAGGAAGGGGCGGGTCGGGTCGAGCGCGCCCACCGGGGTGCCCTGCTTGGGCAGCAGCGAGGTCAGCGACTCGTACACGTGCTGCGCGGAGGCCGGCCGGTCCTGCGGGTCCTTCGCCAGGAGGTGCAGCAGGACCGCCTCCAGCTGGTGCGGGATCTCCGGGCGCAGCCGGCGCACCGGGACCGGCGGCTCGTACAGGTGGCGGTGCAGGACGCCGAGCGCGGTGGACCCGGCGAACGGGACGTTGCCGCTGAGGAGTTCGTACAGCAGGACACCGAGGGCGTAGAGGTCGGTGTACGGGCCGACGGCGCCGCCCATCGCCTGTTCGGGCGCCATGTACGCCGGGCTGCCGATCGGGGTGCCGGTGCTGGTGAGGCGGGTGGTGTCGGTGTCCATCACCGAGGCGACGCCGAGGTCCAGGACCAGGACGGTGCCGTCCGGGCGGACCATCACGTTGCGCGGCTTCAGGTCGCGGTGCACGATCGGCACCGCGTGCACGGCCGACAGCACCCCGCACAGCTGCGCGATCACGGCGACCGCCCACGGCCAGGGGTACGGGTCGTGCTGCGCGAGGTGGTCGGCGAGGTCGGTGCCCTCGACGTAGCCCATGACGAGGAACAGCTCGTCGCCGTCGCTGCCCGCGTCGTGGACCGTCACCAGGCCCGGGTGGTCCACCTGCGCCGTGACCCGGCACTCGCGCACGAAGCGGCGGCGCAGCTCGTCGGCGACGGAGCCGGGGCCGGCCACCTTGTCGGGGCGCAGCAGCTTGACGGCGACGCGGCGGTCCAGCCGCTGGTCGTACGCCGTCCAGACCTGGCCCATGCCGCCCTGTCCCAGGATGGAGGCCAGCCGGTAGCGCTCGCCGATGATCCGGTCGTCCTCGGTCACCGGGCCGGGCCCTCACCGTCGTTGCCCGGGGCGTGCGGGTACGGGTTCGGGTTCGCCTGCGGGTTGGGGCCCGGGTGCGGGTGCGGCGTCTGCTTGCGCAGCAGTTCGCTCAGCTCGTCGAGCTCGGCGCGGACCTGCCCGATCCGCGGCGGGGCGGCAGGGCCGGGAGCGGGGGCCGGAGTCGGCGTGGGCGTCTGCTGCTGCACCGGCGGGTACCCGTACGCCGGGCGCTGCGGCTGCTGCTGCGGTACGTACGGCGCGGGCTGCGCCGGGTACCAGGGGGCGGTCATGGCCGCCGCCCGCGCCGCCGAGTGGTGCTGGATGTCGGCGACGAGGAAGTACACGCAGGTCACGAACCCGGTGATGATGACGCCGAAGGCGCCCGTATTGCCCTGCCAGCCGTTGGTCTCGGGCGTCGGGTCGGCGCCGATCAGCGCGATCCAGGCGACGGTGAGCACGCAGTTGACGGCCAGCAGCCACCAGTCCCGGGGCTTGCGGGTGACGACCGCGAGCCGCAGCATCGTGCCCCAGCCCAGGAAGCCGCAGCTCAGGACGGGCAGCAGGGCGAACAGCACGCGCAGTGCCACGACTCCCCCGGTACTGGGCTGGGGGCCTTGCTGCGGCGGGAGGCCGGGGCCGTGCATCGCTGCTCCTGACGGACCGTGTCGACGAAGTTTCGGGTCTGAGCGTATACAGCGTTTCCGGCCGCCAGTGAGGGGATGCGCGCAACCGTTGCAGGGTCGCCGCACAGCTCCCGGCGGGCGCGGGCCGCGGGGGGCGCGCGGAAATCACGGACGCCCCCTGACCGGCGGCGACTACCCTCGGCAGTCGATTTGTTGTTCCAGGGGGGAATCCACATGCGAAGCCGGACCATCGGCGTGTCGGTGCTGACCACGACGGCCCTGTTCGGACTGACGGCGGCCTGCGCGCCGGTCGGCGCGGGCAAGGCCGCCGACATCGGCCGGGCGGCCCGGGCCGCCGCTCCGGCCTCGGCCGGGGCGACGCCCCCGCCGGCCGCGAAGGGCAAGGCGGCGGGCAAGGGCACCGGCATGCTCGCGGACCTGTCGGGAGCCGAGATCCTGAGCCAGGCGCACGAGGCGATGCGCAAGGTCGAGTCGGCCCGTGTCGTCGCGAAGATGCACGAGGAGGGCGGCCCGGTCGAGTTCGACCTCACCCTCGACAGGAAGGGCAGCTGCAAGGGCGCGGTCCGGTACGAGGGGATGGGCAAGGTGGACCTGATCAAGTCCACGGACCTGATCCACTTCAAGGGCGACGCCGCCTACTGGCGGGCCACGGCCGCGAAGGAGCACGCCCCCAAGAGGCAGGCGGAGGCGATGGTCACGATGCTCGCCGACCGCTGGCTGAAGATGCCGGTCTCCGACGCCAAGGCCTCCGCGATGAAGCACCTCTGCGATCTGGACGAGCTGACGGACGGCGGCGGCCGGCCCAACCCGCTGGCCCGCAAGGGCGAGACGGTCACCATCGACGGCAAGCAGGGGCTGGCGGTCACCACGGCCGCCAAGAACGGCACGGAGACCGACTACATCGCGACCCAGGGCACTCCGTACGTCCTGAAGTCCACCGTCTCGGGGGACGAGACCGGAGAGATCCTCTTCTCGGACTTCGGCGCGCCGGTCGACACGGCCCTGCCGGAGGGCGCGGACGTCCTGGACCTGTCGAAGCTGGGCGACGGCGGGCCGGCCGAGACGGTCTGAGCCTTCACGGCCGGCGCCGCGGCCGGGACCCCGGGATCCTCAGGGTCCCCGGACCCGGGATCCCCGACCTCGGGATCCCCGACCCCGGGAGCCCCGGCCGCGTACGCCTCACGAACCGAGGATCGTGGTGAGGAACTCCCCGGTCCAGGCCAGCAGTTCCCGCCCGACCAGCGGCTTGCCGCCCACCCGGGCCGTCTTCGGCCGCGGGATCAGCACCTGCGAGGTGGCCGGCTTGAGCACCGAGCCCGGGTAGAGCCGCTTGAGCCGCAGCTCCTGCGACTCCCGCAGCTCCACCGGCCCGAAGCGGATGTTGACGCCCTGGAGGGTGATGTCGCCGACCCCGCAGGCCCGCGCCAGCATCCGCAGCCCCGCCACCAGCAGCAGGTTCTCCACCGGCTCGGGCAGCTTGCCGTAGCGGTCATGGAGCTCCTCCCGTACGGCCTTGATGTCCGCCTCGGAGTTCGCCGACGCGATGGACCGGTACGCCTGGAGGCGCAGCCGCTCGCCCGGCGCGTAGTCGTGCGGGACGTGCGCGTCGACCGGCAGCTCGATCTTGACCTCCAGCGGCGGCTCCTCCTCCACGCCGCCCTCCACGGCGGCCCGGTAGTCGGCGACCGCCTCGCCGACCATCCGGATGTAGAGGTCGAAGCCGACGCCC
The DNA here is from genome assembly GCF_001279655.1 of Streptomyces sp. WM6372. Taxonomy (NCBI): domain Bacteria; kingdom Bacillati; phylum Actinomycetota; class Actinomycetes; order Kitasatosporales; family Streptomycetaceae; genus Streptomyces; species Streptomyces sp. WM6372. Next base: position 51,828 of record NZ_LGDB01000014.1, read on the forward strand.
GCGATGTGGCCGGACTGCTCGCCTCCGAGCAGGTTGCCCGCGCCGCGGATCTCCAGGTCCTTCATCGCCACGTACATGCCCGCGCCCATCTCGGTGTGCTGGGCGATCGTCGCGAGCCGCTCGTGCGCGGTCTCGGTCAGCGGCTTCTCCGGCGGGTAGAGGAAGTACGCGTACCCGCGCTCGCGCCCTCGGCCCACGCGGCCGCGCAGCTGGTGGAGCTGGGAGAGGCCGAAGTTGTCGCCGCGCTCCACGATGAGGGTGTTGGCGTTGGAGATGTCGATGCCGGACTCGACGATCGTCGTCGAGACGAGCACGTCGAACTTCTTCTCCCAGAAGTCCACGACGACCTGTTCCAGGGCCTGTTCGGACATCTGGCCGTGCGCCGTCGCGATCCGCGCCTCGGGCACGATCTCGCGCAGCTTGGCGGCCGCCCGGTCGATGGACTCGACCCGGTTGTGGATGTAGAAGCACTGGCCCTCGCGCAGCAGTTCGCGCCGGATGGCCGCGCCGATCTGCTTCTCCTCGTACGGGCCGACGAAGGTGAGCACCGGGTGGCGCTCCTCCGGCGGGGTGGTGATCGTCGACATCTCGCGGATGCCGGTCACCGCCATCTCCAGGGTGCGCGGGATCGGGGTCGCGGACATCGTCAGCACGTCCACGTTGGCGCGCAGCTTCTTCAGCTGCTCCTTGTGCTCGACGCCGAAGCGCTGCTCCTCGTCGACGATGACCAGGCCCAGGTCCTTGAACTTGGTCTCCTGCGAGAACAGCCGGTGCGTACCGATGACGATGTCGACCGCGCCCTCCTTGAGCCCCTCCAGGGTGGCCTTGGACTCGGTGTCGCTCTGGAAGCGGGACAGCGCCTTCACGTTGACCGGGAACTGGCTGTAGCGCTCGGAGAAGGTCCCGAAGTGCTGCTGCACCAGCAGGGTGGTGGGGACGAGGACGGCGACCTGCTTGCCGTCCTGGACCGCCTTGAAGGCCGCCCGGACCGCGATCTCGGTCTTTCCGTAGCCGACGTCGCCGCAGATCAGGCGGTCCATGGGGACGGACTTCTCCATGTCCTCCTTGACCTCGGCGATGGTGGTGAGCTGGTCGGGCGTCTCCGCGTACGGGAAGGCGTCCTCCAGCTCGCGCTGCCAGGGGGTGTCCGGGCCGAAGGTGTGGCCGGGGGCCGCCATGCGGGCGCTGTAGAGCTTGATGAGGTCGGCGGCGATCTCCTTGACCGCCTTCTTCGCGCGCGCCTTGGTCTTGGTCCAGTCGGCGCCGCCGAGCCGGTGCAGGGTCGGGGCCTCGCCGCCGACGTACTTGGTGACCTGCTCCAGCTGGTCGGTGGGGATGTAGAGGCGGTCACCGGGCTGGCCGCGCTTGGCGGGGGCGTACTCGACGAGGAGGTACTCGCGGGTGGCGCCCTGGACGGTGCGCTGCACCATCTCGATGTAGCGGCCGACGCCGTGCTGCTCATGGACGATGTAGTCGCCGACCTCCAGGGTGAGGGGGTCGATGGACTTGCGGCGCCGGGTCGGCATCCGGCCGAGGTCCTTGGTGGCGGTGCGCTGGCCCGTCAGGTCGGTCTCGGTGAGGACGGCGAGCTTGAGGGCGGGGTCGATGAACCCGTTGTCGAGGGAGCCGCACGCCACGTGGACGATCGAGGGCTCCAGGGTGCGCAGGTCCGCTTCCAGGCGGGCCGCGATGCCCTCGCCGCCGAGCACCTCGACGGTGCGGGCGGCCGGGCCGTGGCCCTCGGTGAGGTAGACGGTGTGCCAGCCGTCGGCGATCCAGCCCTTGGTGTCGGCGAGGGCCCGGGCGGTGTCGCCGCGGTAGGCCTCGGGGGCGTGCATGCCGAGCTTCAGGGTATCGGCGGCCAGGTCGGTGTCGTCCGCCGCGAAGGGGGAGACCGACCACCACATCATGCCGAGCTCGCGCGCGTGCTCCCGTACGTCCGCGATCCCGCGCAGGGAGGCCGCGCCGACGTCGATGGGGGCCTGCCCGCCGCCCGCGGTGGCCGCCCAGGAGGCCATCAGGAACTCCTGGCTGGTGGCGACGAGGTCGGCGGCGCGGGTGCGGACCCGCTCCGGGTCGCACACGACGGCCATGGACCCGGCCGGCAGGACGTCGATCAGCAGTTCCATGTCGTCGACGAGGACCGGCGCGAGGGACTCCATGCCCTCCACCGCGATCCCCTCGGCGATCTTGTTCAGCAGTTCGCCGAGCTCGGGGTGGGCTTCGGCGAGGGCCGCGGCCCGCTCCCGCACCTCGTCGGTCAGCAGCAGCTCCCGGCAGGGCGGGGCCCAGAGCCCGTGCTCGGCGACCTCCAGGGAGCGCTGGTCGGCGACCTTGAAGTAGCGGATCTCCTCGACCTCGTCGCCCCAGAACTCCACGCGCAGCGGGTGCTCCTCGGTGGGCGGGAACACGTCGAGGATGCCGCCGCGCACGGCGAACTCCCCGCGCTTCTCGACGAGCTCGACGCGGGCGTACGCGGCCGCGGCGAGCGCCTCGGTGAGCTCGCCCAGATCGGCGCTCTCGCCGTGCCGCAGGCTCACCGGGACCAGGTCCCCGAGCCCCTTGACCTGCGGCTGGAGCACCGACCGGATCGGCGCGACGACGACGGAGACGGGCCCCGCGGCCGGGTCGTCCTTGCTCGGGTGCACGAGCCGGCGCAGTACGGCGAGCCGCCGGCCCACGGTGTCGCTGCGCGGGGAGAGCCGCTCGTGCGGAAGGGTCTCCCAGGACGGGTACTCGGCGACCTCGTCGGGCGGCAGGAAGGACCGCAGCGCGGCGGCCAGGTCCTCGGCCTCGCGCCCGGTGGCGGTGACCGCGAGCACGGTCCGCTCGCTCTTGGCGGCCAGCGCGGCGATGGCGAAGGGCCGTGCGGCCGGGGGTCCGACGAGGTCCACGTGCATGCGGTTGCCGTCCCCGGCCGCGGTGACCGCCTCGGCGAGGGCCGGGTCCCGGGTGACGGCGTCGAGCAGTCCGTGCAGGCTCATGAAAGGAGGCTTCCGTCCGGTGAAGGGGCAACGCGAAGGACCCGACACGTCTCACGGGCCGGGGCTTCCCACCCTACGACGCCCCCCGGTCCCCCGCGCGAGGGATTGCGGCCACCGCGAGGAGCGCCGGCCCGGGAACGCCGTCGGTCCCGGCCGGCCCCCGAAGGGCTGACCGGGACCGGCGGTCCCCCGAACGAACGCCGAGCCCGCTACTCGCTCGCGATCGCGTTCAGTACGTTCATCCGCCCTGCCCGGAAGGCCGGGACCAGTGCGGCGAACAGGCCCACGAAGGCCGACCCGGCGAACACGCCGATGATCGTCGGCCAGGGGATCTCCAGCACCTTCAGGCCCTCCAGGGCGAGCAGCTGCTGTGCGGTGGCTCCCCAGCCCATGCCCAGGCCGAGGCCCAGCAGGGCGCCGAAGAGGGCGATGACCACCGACTCCAGGCGGATCATGCGGCGCAGCTGGCGGCGGGAGAGGCCGATGGCGCGCATCAGGCCGATCTCGCGGGTCCGCTCGACCACCGAGAGGGCCAGGGTGTTCACGACGCCCAGGACCGCCACGATGATCGCGAGGCCGAGAAGCCCGTAGACCATGTTCAGCAGCTGGCCGACCTGGTCCTTGAGGGACTTCTTGTAGTCGGTCTGGTTCTGCACCTGGTACTGGGGGTACTCCGCGAGCGCGCCCTTGACGGCGGTGTACGCGGTGTCCGCCTTCCCGTCGGCGGCCTTGGCCAGCAGCATGAACGGCCGCGGCATCCGGTCGGCCGGCAGGAACTGCTCGGCGGTCGCGGTGCTGATGTACATCACGCCCTTGTCGAGGTTGCCCTCGTCGGAGGTGATCGCGGCGACCTTCAGCTTGGTGCTCTGGCCGCCGGTGAAGGCGACCGTCAGCTCGTCGCCGACCTTGACGTGGTGCTCGTTCGCGAAGAGCGAGCCGACCGACATCGCGCCCTTGCCGTACGCCGCCGCGTGCTCGCCGGCGATCATCTTGCGCCGGACGTCCTGGGCGTACGTGGGGTCGTTGACGCTGATGCCGCCTTCCTTGACGAAGCCGTCGGGGGCGGTGATCTTCGCCGCCACCTCCCGGTACGCGGTGACGTGGTCGAGGCCCTTGGTGGCGCGCAGCGCCTGCTCGGCCTGCGGCATGATCGGCTGGCCGGTCTGGGACTGGACGATGTAGTCCGCGCCGACCGACTTGTCGAGCTCGTCGGTGGCGGAGGCCACCATCGAGGAGCCGACCACCGACAGGCAGGCGACCAGCGCCAGTCCGATCATCAGCGCGGCGGCGGTGGCGCCGGTGCGCCGCGGGTTGCGCAGCGCGTTGCGCTCGGCGAGGCGGCCGACGGACCCGAAGGGCCGCAGGACGATGCCGGAGAGCAGCCGGACCACGAGGCCGGCGAGCAGCGGGCCGATCACGATGAAGCCGATGAGGGTGAACAGCACGCCCAGGGAGAGCCAGAGCGAGCCGGCGGCGGCCTTGTCGGCGCCCGCGGCGAGGAACAGGCCCGCGCCGCCGATGCCGGTGAGGACCAGGCCCACGGCGGCCCGGATGCGGCCGGCCTTCTTGTCGCCGGGGGTGCCGGCGTCGCGCAGCGCGGCCATCGGGGAGACCTTGCCGGCCCGGCGGGCCGGGATGAAGGCCGAGACCACGGTGACGACGATGCCGAGCACCAGGCCGACGACCGGGGTGGTCCAGGCGACGGTCAGGTCGTCGGTGGACAGGTGCATGCCCATCTGGCCCATGAGCTGCATCAGGCCGACGGCCAGGCCCACGCCGGCGCCGACCCCGAGGACCGAGCCGACCAGGCCGAGCAGGAACGCCTCGACGATCACGGACTTGAGTACCTGCCCGCTGTCGGCGCCGATGGCGCGCATCAGGCCGATCTCGCGGGTGCGCTGGGCGACCAGCATCGAGAAGGTGTTGAAGATGAGGAAGATGCCGACGAGGAAGGCGATCCCGGCGAAGCCGAGCATCACGTACTTCATGACGTTGAGGAAGGAGCCGACGTCCTTGCGGTTGGCGTCCGCGGACTCCTTGGCGGTCTGGAGCTTGTACGCGTCCGCGCCGACGGCCTTCGCGACGTTCGCCTTCAGCTGTTCGTCGCTGACCCCGTCCTTCGCGGTGACGTTGACGTGCGTGAAGAGGCCGGGGCCGCCGAGCAGCTTCTCCTGTGCGGTGGCGGTGTCGAAGTAGACGACGGCCGCACCCGGGTTGGTCACGGTGAAGGTGGCGATACCGCTGATCCTGGCGCGGATGTCGCCGGTGATGGCGATGGTGCGCAGCTCGTCGCCGATCGCCAGGTGGTGCTTCTTCGCGGTGTCCGCGTCGACCATCATCTCGGTCGGGCCGCGCGGGGCCTGGCCGGAGGTGATCTTCATCGACTTGAGCTCGTTGTCGTTCCAGTTGCCCGCGATGGTCGGGGCGCCGGTGGTCGAGCCCATGTTCTCGTTCTTGGCGTTGACGACCGTGACGGACATCGAGACGACGGCGCCCTGGGCGCTCTTGACGCCTTCGGCCTTGCCGACCTGCTCGACGGCGGAGGCGGCCAGCACCTCGGGCTTGCCGCGGTTCGGGTTGTCCTCGCCGCCCTGGGCCGCCTTCGGGGTGACCGTGACGTTGGCGCTGGTGACGCCGAACAGCTTGTCGAAGGTGGTGTTCATCGTGTCGGTGAACACCAGGGTGCCGCAGACGAAGGCCACGGAGAGCAGGACGGCGACGGCGGAGAGCGCCATCCGCCCCTTGTGCGCGACGAAGTTGCGCCGCGAGGTCTTCAGTACGGTGCCCGCGCTCACGAGGTCCGCCCGCGCGCGTCGAAGTCCTTCATGCGGTCCAGCACCTGGTCGGCGGTGGGCGCGTACATCTCGTCCACGATCCGGCCGTCTGCCAGGAAGATCACCCGGTCCGCGTACGAGGCGGCCACCGGGTCGTGCGTGACCATCACGATGGTCTGGCCGAGCTCGTCCACCGAGCGGCGCAGGAAGCCGAGGACCTCGGCGCCGGCCCGGGAGTCCAGGTTTCCGGTGGGCTCGTCGCCGAAGATGATCTGCGGGCGGGCCGCGAGGGCGCGGGCGACGGCCACGCGCTGCTGCTGGCCGCCGGAGAGTTCGGTCGGGCGGTGCTTGAGGCGCCCGGCGAGGCCGACGGTCTCGACGACCCGATCGAGCCACTCCGCGTCGGGCTTGCGGCCCGCTATGTCCATGGGGAGCGTGATGTTCTCCAGGGCGTTGAGCGTGGGCAGCAGGTTGAAGGCCTGGAAGATGAAGCCGATCCGGTCGCGGCGCAGCTGCGTGAGCTTCTTGTCCTTCAGCCCGGTGATCTCGGTGTCGTCCAGGTGGATCTGCCCGCTGGTCACGGTGTCGAGACCGGCGAGGCAGTGCATCAGCGTGGACTTGCCGGAGCCGGAGGGTCCCATGATCGCCGTGAACTGGCCGCGCTTGATGTCCACGTCCACCTCGTCGAGGGCGACCACGCGGGTCTCCCCGGCGCCGTAGGCCTTGACGACCTTGCGCGCCCGGGCGGCGACGGCTCCATGCCCTCCAGTACCCCCGTGCCTGGTTTCGGTCATAGCCGTTGTCACGGTGCTTCCCCTCGTTGATGCGTTGCTCGCGCTGCGATGTGGCCGGATTCGGCTGTCTTGCCGTCGTGAAGTCTGCGGGGCGGAGGCGGCCGGCGCGCTGGTGCCCATCGCCGTATCCGGCGGGGGGTTAACCCCACCCCTGCCCGTAGGAACCAGTTAAGGACCTCGCCGGGCCGTCCTCCTCCTCCGGCGGGACGAATGACCCCTGGGCCCTTGTGAGGAGCAACCCCTAGGGGTTCTGCATCTTTTGGCGGATCACCTCTGGGGGATACCGGGGGGATACCGCCGGATACCCCGCGATGAGAAGGTGTTCCCCGCGGATACGTGCACGGTGAAAGGATCTTGGTGGGCGCGGAGGAGAGCACGGGCGAGCGCACCGGGGCCGGACCGGCGGACGGACCGGCGGCCGGAGCGGCGGCGGAAGCAGCGGCCGGAGCAGCGGCGGAAGCAGCGGCTCCCGGCGGGCCGGCGCCCCGTACCGCCCTGGTCAGCGCCCTGATGCTGGCGATGGCCCTCGTCGCCCTCGACAGCTCGATCGTCTCCACCGCCGTCCCGCAGATCGTCGGCGACCTCGGCGGCTTCTCCGTCTTCTCCTGGCTCTTCGCGGGCTACCTGCTCGCCGTCACCGTCACGCTCCCCGTCTACGGGAAGCTCTCCGACACCTTCGGCCGCAAGCCCGTCCTGCTCTTCGGCATAGCCCTGTTCATCGTCGGCTCGCTGCTGTGCGCGCTCGCCTGGAACATGGCCGCCCTCATCGCCTTCCGCCTCGTCCAGGGGCTGGGCGGCGGCGCCCTCCAGGGCACCGTGCAGACCTTGGCCGCCGACCTCTACCCGCTCAAGGACCGCCCGCGGATCCAGGCCCGGATGTCCTCCGTCTGGGCCGCCTCCGCCGTGGCCGGGCCGGCGCTCGGCGGGCTCATCGCCTCGTACGCCGACTGGCGCTGGATCTTCCTGATCAACCTGCCGCTCGGCGGCCTGGCCCTGTGGATGCTCGCCCGCCACCTCGTCGAGCCCGTACGCTCCCCCGGGCGCCGCGGCCCGATCGACTGGGCGGGCGCCCTCGGCGTCTTCGCCTGCGGCGGACTGCTGCTCTTCGCCCTCGTGCAGGGCGGGGTCGCCTGGCCCTGGCTGTCCGCCCCCTCCCTCGGACTGCTGGGCGCGAGCGCCCTGCTGGCGGCCGTCGTCGTCCGGATCGAACGCCGGGCGGCCGAGCCGGTCATTCCGGGATGGGTCTGGCGCCGGCGCACCATCGCCGCCGTGAACCTGGCCCTCGGCGCACTCGGCGTGCTCATGATCGCCCCGATGGTCTTCGTCCCCACGTACGCCCAGTCCGTGCTCGGCCTCGGGGCCGTCAGCGCCGGGCTCGTCATGTCCGCGATGACCCTCACCTGGCCGGTCTCCGCCGCCTTCAGCCAGCACGTGTACCGGCGCATAGGCTTCCGCAACTCCGCGGCCGTCGGGAGCTCGCTCGCCGCCGTGATCCTGTTCTCGTTCACGCTGCTCCCGTATCCCGCCCGGCCCTGGCAGCCCACGCTGATCATGCTGCTGCTGGGCGCGGCCCTCGGCCTCTTCCAACTGCCGCTGATCGTCGGGGTCCAGTCCACCGTGGGCTGGTCCGAGCGGGGTACGACGACGGCCTCGGTGCTGTTCTGCCGCCAGGTCGGCCAGAGCCTCGGGGCCGCGCTGCTCGGGGCCGTCGCCAACGCGACCATCGCCTCCCGGCTGGCGCACGCCCCGATGCCCGGCCTGCCGGACCACCTCGACGACGTGTCCAAGGCCCTCGACCGGCCCGACCTGCTCCCGCGGGCCGCCGCCGACTACCTGCGCCAGGCGGTGGCCGCCGCCGTGGACCACGTCTTCCTCGGCGCGACCGCCGCGGCCGTGGCGGCGCTGCTCGTCCTGCTCCTGGTGGCACCGCGGCGGTTCCCGATACTGGAGGAGCACCGGGAGAAGGAGCGGAGCGACACGTAACGGGCCGCCGCGCCCGGGTCCCGCTTGTCATGACCCCGGTCAACGGAGTAGACCTCGGAGTCCTGCATCCGAGATCCGTTCCGGGGGGACGACATGGCTTCCGCACTCTTCGCACTGGCCTTACTGGCAGCCCTCGCCGGGCCCATCGGCCTCCGGCTGCGCCGCCATCCGGGCTTCGTCACCGGCCGCGACGGCCGCCTCTCCACCTCCACCACCCTGGCGCTGGCCTGGACGGTGATCCTGGTCTGGCTCCTGCTCACGATCCTCGCGTACGGGCTCACGGCGGGCGGCGGCATCGGCTGGTTCACCGGGGAGCACGGCCCGCTGTCCTCCCTGACCACGGTGTACCTGCCGCTGCTCGGGGGCCCGTACGTGGCCATGATCGCGGCGAAGACGGTCGTCGGGATCCGCGTCGAGAACGGCAGCATGGCCAAGCCCGCCCCGAAACCGACCGGCTCCGGGCAGCGGCCGCTGCGCGAGCTGATCGCGAACGACAGCGGGCGCACCGACCTCGTCGACCTCCAGTACGTGGCGCTCAGCGCGGTCACCATGCTGTACGTGGTGCTGTTCTTCGTCTCCGACGTGGGCGGCGGGCTCCCCCGCCTGCCCGCCGAGATCTGGGCGCTGACGGGCGCCCCGGCCGGGGCGTACCTGGTGAACAAGATGGCCACGCGCGCGAACCCGGTGGTCACGGGCGTGACGGTGACGGGCGCCGCGCTGCTCGTCGAGGGGGGCGGTTTCGGCCCGGAGGCCCGGGTGGAGCTCGACTCCACCGCCCTGCCGACCGAGTACGACCCGGCGAGGGGCACCCTGACCGCCCCGCTGCCGGCCGCCGCACCCGCCGCGTTCACGGTGGTGGTCACCTCCCGCGGCCTGCGCAGCGACCCGTACCGCCACGCGCCGACGGCCCCGGCACCGACATCGACATCGACCCCGGACCCGGCACCGGCACCGGCACCGGCACCGGCCCAGCAGCCGGCGGGGTAGTACGCGGGGGGGGGGCGGGTCAGGTCACGGGAGCTTCGCGAGGAACTCCTCGACCAGCGGGACGATCTCCCCGAGGTGCGTCTCCAGCGCGAAGTGCCCCGCCCCCTCCACGAGGTGCACCTGCGCCTCCGGCGCGTCCCGCAGGTACGCCTTCGCCCCCGCCGGGACGAAGAACGGGTCCCCCGCGCCCCAGACGACCAGGACGGGCACCCGGGAGGCGCGCAGCCAGGCCTGCCAGGCCGGGTACCGGGCGAAGTTCGAGGAGTAGTCGAAGGCCAGGTCGGCCTGCGCGTCGGCGCGCCCCGGCAGCCCGACGTAGTGCACGTCGAGCGTCCGCCCGTCCGGGGAGACCAGGCCGGGGTCGGCGACGCCGGCCTCGTACTGGAACCGGATGCCCTCTGGAGCGAACAGCCCGCGCACCTTCTCCTCGTCGCCCGGCACCTCCCGCCGGTGTCCGGCGAACTCGCGGGCCGCGTCGGAGAGCCCCTCCTCGTACGCGTTGCCGTTCTGCACGATCAGGCCGGTCACCCGCTCGGGCCGGCGCACGGCGAGCCGCAGCCCGACGGGGGCGCCGTAGTCGAAGACGTAGAGCGCGTAGCGGTCCAGCCCGAGGGCGTCGGTGAAGCCCTCCACGATGTCCGCGAGCCGGTCGAAGGTGTACGTGAACCCGGCCGGAGTCTCGGTGCGGCCGAAGCCGGGGTAGTCGGGGGCGATCAGCCGGTACGGCGTGTCGCCGAGGGCGTCCATCAGCCGGGCGAACTGGTGGGAGGAGGTGGGGAACCCGTGCAGGAGCAGCAGGACCGGCCCGTCGGCCGGGCCGCTCTCGCGGTAGGCGACGCGGACCCCGTGCACGTCGGCGGTGCGGTGGTGAACGAGCGACATCACATGCCTCCAATGACCTTGTTCCCATTAGTCTCACCGCATGCACCTAACGGGTCAAGTGCTTCGCGTAGCATTAGTTACATGACGTCGACACCGCCGTTCCCGCTCACGGGCGAGCCCCTCGCCCTGGACCTGCTGAACACCCGGCCCGCCGACACGGGCGATCTGATCGCCGCTCCGGCCGGGCTCGCGGCCTGGCTGACCGTCCAGGAGGGCCGGCTCGGGCCCGTCGCGAAGGTGGGCCCGGCGGAGGTGGCGGCCGTGCACGCCGTACGGGAGGCGGCCGGCGCGGCGCTCGCGGCCGCCCGGCGCGGCGAGCGGCCCCCGGCCGGCGCGCTGCGCGCGCTGAACGAGGCCGCGGCGGGCGCCCCGGCCCACCGCGCGCTCGCCTGGACCGCGGAAACCGGCCTGGCGGCGGCCCCGCACCGTACCGGCACCCCGGCGCGGCGACTCGCGGCGGAGCTGGCCGACGCCGCGGCCGAGCTCCTGACGGACCCCCGGGTGCGGGACGTACGGGAGTGCGAGGGAGCGGACTGCGTCCTGCTGTTCCTCCCGGCGCACCCCAGACGCCGCTGGTGCGTGGCCTCGGCCTGCGGCAACCGCGCCCGCGTGGCCCGCTACTACGCCCGCCACAAACCCTGACCGGCCCCGGCCGCAGGTCTCGGCGGCCCACCCGAGGCCGACCGCGGGCGGCCGGGTCAGCCCTCGGCCGGAGCCCGGCCCGTCAGGGCCGCCAGGCTGGAGCGGACGTGGTTCATGTGCGCCCGCATCTCGTCCTGCGCCTCCGCGTGCTCCCGCAGGATCCGCTCCGTCTCGCGGCCCGTCCGCTCCTCCTGCACCCGCGCCTGCGCCAGCTGCTCCGCGGCCCGCGCCTCCGCGTCCTCCTGCCCGTGCCGCGCCGCCTCCTCCGTCTCCGCGTACCCGCGCCGCGCCTCCGCCAGCCGGACCTCCGCGTACCGCTCCAGCTCCGCGAGCCGGGCCTCCAGATCGGCCTCCCGGGCCGCCAGCTCCCGCTCCGCCGCCTCCCAGCGCTCCACGTGCTCCTGCTCGCGGTCCGCGAGCAGCGCGTCCGACCGGCGCCGCATCTCCGTCAGCGCCGCCTGCGCCTGCGCCCGCCACTCCGCCGCGTCGTCCCTGGCCTCCGCCCGGACCGCGTCGGCCTCCCGGCCCGCCCGCAACAGCCCCTGCCGCGCCCGGACCTCCGTCTGCTCGCGCACCGCCTCCGCGTCCTGCCGCGCCAGCTCCGCCGTCCGGTCCGCGTACGCCTCGGCCGCGCCCATCGCGTCCACCGCGTCCGCCCGCGCGTCCCGCCGTACGGTGTCCGCCTCCTCCTCCACCAGCAGCAGGATCCGCCGCGCCCGCTCGCTCAGCTCGTCGTACGTCTGCGGAGCCAGCGCGGCCACCGCCTCGCGCAGCCGTTCCGCCTCCGCCTCCATCCGCTTCGCGAGGACCGTCAGCCGCGCCACCCGCTCCCACGCCTCGTCCCGGCTGCCGGAGAGCCGGGCCAGATACCGGTCGACCTCTTCCGCGCGGTAGCCGCGACCTCGTACGGTCGCGAAGCCCGGTCCGTGAGGTGACATGGGTGCAGTCATCCTGGAAGCGCCTCTCTCGGGGGGATTCCTGTCAAGGATGCGCCATTTGCGGCCAGAAGCCGGAATGGCCGGGCCGGGACCCCTTACGAGGGTCCCGGCCCGGCCATCCGCCCGACCGTCCGATCAGAGCAGCCCGTCCCACATCTGCTCAAGCAGCACCGACCACCAGCTCTCCGGCGACGCCAGCGCCGCACTGTCGAGCCCCGCCAGATTCGTCTGGAAATCGACGGTCCAGCGCCCCGCCTGCTCCGGCGTCAGGTGCTGTCGCAGCCGCCACATGTGACCCAGCATCGCCAGCGACCGCGCGAACTGCGGCAGGCTCGAATTCACGAACTGCGGCGGCACCGGCGCACCGCCCGGACCGGCCTCCACCGGGACCGCCACTATGTGCGCCGTCCCGTACTGCACGCACAGCGCCTTGCCGAAGTCACTGCCCACGACCAGGTACGAGCCCGCGTCGGACGCCGGCTGCACCTGCCGCTGCGCCGCCAGCTCCGCCAGCGTCGGCACCGGCTGGCCCGGCACCGCCTGCGCCCAGAAGAACGGCCCGAAGTCCGTCGGCAGGCCCGCCCACACCAGGGTCTGCGCCACGATCTCCGGCACGCCCTGGCGCGACACCGCACGCTGATCGAAACGGAACACGCCCTGCGGACCGAACGCCCCGGCCAGCTCCGCGCCGATGGCATCCAGCGGAATCGCCGGCTGGAGCGGCACCTGCTGTACCGGAACCCGCACCGGCGCGGGGCGCGCCGGACCGTCCGCCACCTGGTGCAGCTCACCCTGATGGGTCAGCAGATGGCGCATGCCCTGCTGACGGCCCGCGTGGTCCTTGCCGTACGGGGCCACGCTCGTGATCCGCACCTGCGGCCAGGTCTCCCGGATCATCCGTGCGCAGTAACCGCCCGGCAGCTCGCAGGACTCCAGCTCGGTGTGCAGTTCCAGCACCTGCTGCGGCGGCACGTTCATCGCGCGCAGCTCGTACAGGATCTGCCACTCGGGGTGCGGGGTGCCCGGCGCGGAACGCCGGATGAGCTGCTGCTCGGAGCCGTCGGGCGCGCGGTAGCGCAGTACGGCCTGGTAGCCCGGGCCGACGGTGGGCGCACCGGTGGGCGCCGGAGGCTGCGCCGCGGGACCGGGACCGGCCTGCGGCTGCCCGGGCGGGCCGGGAGGCGCGGGCGGCTGACCCGTCACGGCCGGACCCGCCAGCATCGTCGCGGCATGGTCGAGCCCGCCCCCGGGCGCGCCCGGAGCCCCCGGCGGACCGGGGGGCTGGGGTACGCCGGGACCCGCGAGCATCGTGGCGGCGTGATGGGCCGGGCCTCCGGGAGCACCGGGCGGACCGGGGGGCGCGGGAGGCTGACCCGCACCGGGGGCACCGGGCGGACCGGGAGGCGCCGGCGGCTGACCCGTCACGGCCGGACCCGCCAGCATCGTCGCGGCATGATCCAGCCCACGCCCCAGCGAACCCGGAGCACCGGGAGGACCGGGAGGAGCCGGCGGCTGACCCGCACCCGGAGCACCGGGCGGACCCGGAGGCGCCGGCGGCTGACCCGTCACGGCCGGACCCGCCAGCATCGTCGCACGGCCGGACCCGCCAGCATCGTCGCGGCATGGTCGAGCCCGCCCCCGGGCGCACCGGGAGCACCGGGAGCACCGGGAGCCCCCGGCGGACCGGGAGGCGTCGCCGGAGCCGCACCCGGCCGGGAGACCTGTGCCTTGCTCGTCGGCGCATCGGCGATCGACCCGGAATCCGAGCCGCCGCCCGCACCCGCCCCGAGGTCCAGCGCGGGCGCGATCGCCGTCTTCGGGAGCCGGCTGCCCCCGGGGATCAGCGCGGTCTTGGCCTCCGAGGACCCGCCGGACGGCGGCGCCATGTCGTCCAGGTCCGAACCCGACAGCGGCGGCGCGAACACCGTCGCGGGCAGCGGTACGGACACGTCGTCCGCGCCGGGGTTCACATCGGTCCCGGCCCACGGCGTGGCCCCGACCGGCACCCCGTCGTTCGCGGTCGGCTCGTACGGCACCTCGCGGCGCAGCGGTACCGCCTCCACCGCAGCGGGAGCGGGAACCGGAGCCGGAGCCGGAGCGGCGGGCTCCGGGGCGGGCGCGGGCTCGGCCGCGGCGGGAGCCGGCGTCGGCGCGGGCGCCGGAGCAGCCGGAGCCGCCGGAATCCCCGCCCGGTCCGCCGCCTCCTGGAGCCACTCCGGCGGACTGAGCATGAACGAGGTCTGCTCCGAGTCGATCCGCGGCGTCGGCACCGAGGCCTCCGCCACCGGCGCGGCCGCGGCCCCGTACTCCTCCTCGTACCGGCGGATCACCTCACCCACCGGCAGCCCGGGCCACAGCGTCACCTCACCGCTGTCCCGCGCGATGACCAGCCGCTGCCGGCCGCCACCGGACACCGGACCGGCCGCACGGTCCTCCGCCCACACCACGAACCCGAGTCCGAACTCCCGTACGCGCACCTCCCGGTGCTGGTACGCGGGCACGTCCCCGTTGATCCACTCCTCGGCGCGCTCCTGCGCCTGCGCAAACGTCACCATCGCGCCGTCACCCCTCCACCGGTGCCGCACCGGACACGGGAACCGAGCGTGCGAATCCGCCGTCCACCATCAGACCGGCCACCGTTTCCAACTCCGGCGGATTGCCCGCCAACCGCTCCAGAAAGGCATCGAAATCGGCACCGCACGGCAGCAACAGACGCTCCACGCGCTCCTGCACCGACCAGCCGTCCTGGTCGCGGGCGTCGTCGTACGGGGAGAACCAGACCGAGCCGATCGCCTCGCCCTTCACCTTCACCGCGAGCAGACCGCCCTGGACGAAGGCCACGCACAGGTAGTCCTTCGTCAGGTGGTCCCGCAGACACTTGTTGACGTACACGAGGTCGTTGACCGCCGCCTCCTCACGCACCGTGAAGAAGGGCTGGTCCACCAGCAGACCGAGGTCCACGTCGAGCCCGGCGCCCACCGGCGCGCAGCCGCCCGCCGCCTTCAGGAACGCGCGGTACGCCTCCGGCAGCCGGTAGCCGAGGTCCTCCTCGACGCCCTGCACCGCCTCCTCGGAGACCGACACCACCGTCTTCGGCAGCCCCAGATGCACCGGGCGCAGCTCCTGCAACGGCCGCGTCCCGCGCTTGCCGTGGTCGACCGGCGCCGTCGCCAGCCCCGCGTGATGCCGCAGCAGCGCCTTCACCTCGACCGGGACCAGCTCCATCCGCCGCGTCCCGGCCACGTGGTGCCAGGTCCAGCCGTGCGGGGTCGCCACCGGTCCGACGGTGTCCCACAGCGCGTGGCCGGCCGCGTGCATCGCCGCGTTCGCGGAGACGCAGTCCGTCAGCCGCAACTCGTCCACGCCGAAGCCCTCCGGCGGCTCGGCGATCTCCACGGCCGCGCGCGCGTACGGGGCGAAGTCGGGATGTCCGTCCGCGTCCATCCGTACCCCGTGGGGATGCCGAGCGGCCCGGACCGGGTCCGGGAAATGCACGACCTGCCCGGAGTACGCGGCGTTGGGTGGCGCGGCCTGGTGCCCGAGCCGACCTGTCGTCATGGCGGTAGCCCCCTGCTGGATCTGGCTGGTTCACCACAGCCTATGTGGTCGGGCAAGAGCGTCACCCGCCCACGACCCCCGCACCCGCGCGAGGGCCAGGAACATCCGAATTGATACGAATATTCGACCCCGCTTCCACACGACAGGGGACATTTGACAGGCTGTCCCCTCAGCACGGGGGCGTGCGCGACAGCGGCCACCACCGCCGCCACGGGAGGGAAGACGCGACCATGCAGAACACGGCGACACGCACGGACACGGCCGACGGCGCCTCGGGACGGGGCGACCAGGGCGACCCGGCGGCAGGCCGGCCGGCCGGAGGAACGTCCGCGGCCGGAGACCCCCGCCTGCGCTGGAGCAGCACCGACGGCCGGCCCGCCGCGCCCGTCCTGCGCTTCCGCCGCGACGGCATCCTGCCCACCGTCGCCGCCGCCCTCTCCGTCCGCGGCGAAACCCTCACCGGCACCGCGGGCAAGGCCGACCAGGCGCCCGCCCTGCACGCCCTCGTCCAGGACTTCCTCGACACCCTCACCAGCGGCCAGCGCGAACGATTCACCGGCCGCTGTCCCGAGGCGATACTGCTCTCCCGCCACCTCACCGCCGTCGAGGGCGCGCGCAGCAGGCGCGCCTCCCGCAAACCCCTCACCGCGAGCGAAGCCCGCCGCTCCCTGAAGCACTCCAAGATCACCGCCCGCCGCATCCGCGAGGACGGCGACCCGCTCCACGGCAGCTACGCGCCCCCCTGCCGCTCCTGCGAAGCACTCCTCGCCCACTTCGGCGTACGCGCCGTCGACCTCACCCCCGCGTCAGAGAAGGCCTGACTCCCGCCACCATGACCACCTCCTCCGCCTCCTACGACCGCTCCTCGGCCACCCGCTTCCCGGCCGCCGTGGACACCGCCCTGCGCACCGCCGGCTGGGAGCCCGGCCGCTGGGACATCAAGCAGGCCGAGTTCTGGGCCGATGCCCTGCGCGACCACACCACCCCGGCCGGCCACCGGCACACCGTCTTCCCGGCCGCCGTCGAAGCCTGGGCCGAATTCGGCGGGCTCACCGTCACCGCCCCCGGACCGGGCCGCCAGACCGCACCCGTCCCGGTCCGCCTGGACCCCCTGACCGGACTCCACCTGGCCCGTACCTTCGCCGACCTCGGCCGGGCCCTCTCCACCCAGCTCTGCCCGCTCGGCACCGACTCCGACGGCGGCTCGCACCTGGCCATCGACCGCGAGGGCCGCGTCTACGGGATCGACCACACGGGCGACTGGTACCTGGGCGCGGACGTGGACGAGGCCCTCACCCTCCTCCTCACGGGCCTCCAGCCCACCCGCCTCACCACGGCCACCGCGCCGTAGAGCCGGAGGGATCGCGTCCGGCCCCGGCCGCCGCGTGCACCGCGCGGGGGCCGGGGCCCTGACCGGGCCGCGCCGCGCCGCGCCGCGCAGGGCCGGGCCGCGCCGCGCAGGGCCGGGCCGCGCCGCGTCCGTTCCGCACTACCCCCGGCGCGGGGCGCGCGGCAGGACCGCCGAGACCTTGAAGCCGCCCTCGTCCGTCGGGCCGGACACGAAGACACCGCCCAGGCCGAGCACCCGCTCGCGCATGCCGACCAGACCGTTCCCGCCGCTCGGCAGGCCGGGCCGGTCCACGTCCGCCCCGCACGGCCCGTTCTCCACCTGCATGGCCACCTCACCCTCCCGATGAGCCAGCCGCACCACCACCCGCGCACCCGGCGCGTGCTTGTGGCAGTTCGTCAGCGCCTCCTGCACCACCCGGTACGCCGTCTGCTCCACCTCCGCCGGATACCCCGCCCCCGCACCCCGGACATCCAGCTCCACGGCCATCCCGGCCGCCCGCGACTGCCCGACCAGCGCCTCCAGCTCACCCAGCGAAGGCCCGGGCCCGTCCTCGAAACTCCCCACCAGCGCGGCCACCGGCACCCGCGCAGCCGCGGAAGGGGCCCGCTTGGGCGACTCCGCCGCCCGCAGCACCCCCAACATCTCCCGCAGCTCCGTCAACGCCTGGCGCCCCATGTCCCCCACGAGCGCGGCGTTCTTCGCCGCCCGCTCCGGATCCTTGGCCGCCACCGCCTCCAGCGCCGCCGCGTGCACCACCATCAGCGAGACCCGGTGCGCCACCACGTCGTGCATCTCCCGCGCGATCCGCGTCCGCTCCTCCGTACGGGCCCACTCGGCCCGCTCCTCCGCCCGGTCCGCGAGCAGCGACAGCTCGCGCTCCAGCGAATCCGCCCGCTCCTGCAAGCTCTCCATCAGCCGCCGCCGCGCCCCTATGTACAGGCCGAGCAGCACCGGCGGCACGGTCAGCGCCACCGCCACGAACACGGACAGCACGATGACGAGCGACTGCGAGGCCCCCTGGTCCCCGCTGGTCCGCACGTACATCACCACGAGGGTCGCCACCAGCGACATCGAGGCCAGCGTCGCGGTGATCCGCCGGGGCACCTCGCAGGCGGCGAGCGTGTACAGCCCGACCACCCCGAGCAGGAACCCCATCGCGGCCGGCGACACGGCGATCCCGACCAGCACCACGGCGATCGGCCAGCGCCGCCGCAGTACGAGCGTGGACCCCACGAGCAGCCCGAACAGCACCCCGACCGGCACCGGAAGCCCGGCCTCGTGCGCGAAGGGCACCCCCTCGACGGCGCACTCGACGGCCGAAACCGCCGCCAGTCCCACATCGAGCACGGCCCCCCGCGGCCGCTCCCACCACCACGGCCCGTCGCGCCCGGCCCCGCCCCGCTCTTCCCCCGTACTGGTCATGCCGTCCAGCGTACGCAGCGCCCCCAGCACAGAGCCGACCGAAATTCCGGCAGACCCGCGGCAATCGCACGTACGACTGAATCGTCCGCTGAGCGAGACCTGAATCCCGCATTCCGGACGACATTGGGGACATGACCGAAATCCGACGTCACCCCGGCGACGGCACGGGCGGCCTCCGCACGGGCGCCGCGACCTTCGAGGATCTCCGCGATCAAGCCATCGCCCTCCGCCGCGAGGGCCTCAGCCGCCGCCAGATCCGTGACCGCCTGCACGTCCACAACAACGACATCCTGAACCGCCTCCTGGACGGCGAGCCCGCCCCCGAATGGACCAAGCGCCCGAACGCGAAGGACGACCTGCGCGCCAAGGCCCGCGAACTCCGCCTCCAGGGCATGACCTACGACCAGATCCAGGTCGAGCCGGGCTGCTCGAAAAGCTCGATCTCCCTCTGGGTCCGCGACCTCCCCAAGCCGGCCGCACAGCGCACTCCGGAAGAGTCGTCGGCCATTGCCCGGCGAGGGTGGGAGCGCACCCTCGAAGTCCGCGAGCAGGACCGCCGCGAGACCAAACAGGCCGCGACCGCAGAGGTCGGCGCCCTGTCGGAGCGTGAACTCTTCCTCATCGGCGTCAGCCTTTACTGGTCCGAGGGCAGCAAGGACAAGACGTACGACCGCCGTGAGCGCGCGATCTTCGTGAACAGCGACCCCGGAATGGTGAGCGTCTACCTCGCTTGGCTACGCCTACTCGGAGTCGAAGAGGAACACCTTCGCTACGCAGTCACCATCCACGAAACCGCTGACGTCGCGGGCGCGGAAAGATTCTGGGCGGAGCTCACCCGGGCCACCCCCGGCCAGTTCCTCAAGACCACACTCAAGCGGCACAATCCGAAAACCATCCGGAAGAACACCGGCGAGAGCTACCACGGCCGCCTCGCCGTTCGCGTACTCCAAAGCGCCGGTCTGTACCGTCGCATCGAAGGCTGGTGGTGCGGCATAGTAGGGGCTGCATCGCAGTTCGATCGGCCAAATCGGACATAAATGGCGAACTATCCCGAGTCGTCTAATGGCAGGACAAATGGTTTTGGTCCATTGAATGAGGGTTCGATTCCTTCCTCGGGAGCGTCACAAGCTCGGGTCCTGACCGGTCGGTCGGGACCCGGCTTCGTTTCCGGGGTGCGGCCCCCCGGTATCCTTCACGGGTCCACCACCCGAAGCCGAAGGGCACACCCGTGAGCGCCAACCGCCCGGCAGCCGTCGTCGTACTCGCAGCGGGTGAAGGCACCCGCATGAAGTCGGCCACTCCCAAGGTTCTGCACGAGATCTGCGGGCGCTCGCTCGTGGGCCACGTCGTCGCCGCCTCGCGCGAGCTGGACCCCGAACACCTCGTGGTCGTCGTCGGCCACGCCCGCGAGCAGGTCACCGCGCACCTCGCCGGGATCGACGCCGGCGTCCGCACCGCCGTCCAGTACGAGCAGAACGGCACCGGACACGCCGTCCGCATGGCCCTCGAAGAGCTCGGCGGCCAGCAGAACGGCACCGTGGTCGTCGTCTGCGGCGACACCCCCCTGCTGACCGGCGAGACCCTGCGGCAGCTCGCGCGGACGCACGAGGCCGACGGCAACGCCGTCACCGTGCTCACCGCCGAGGTGCCGGACTCCACCGGCTACGGCCGCATCATCCGCGGCGCGGACGGCGCCGTCACCGCCATCGTCGAGCACAAGGACGCCACCGACTCCCAGCGCGCGATCCGGGAGATCAACTCCGGGGTCTTCGCCTTCGACGGCGCCCTCCTCTCGGACGCGCTCGGCAAGGTGCGCACGGACAACAGCCAGGGCGAGGAGTACCTCACCGACGTGCTCGGCATCCTGCGCGAGGCCGGTCACCGCGTCGGCGCGGCCGTCGGCGGCGACCACCGGCAGATCCTCGGGATCAACAACCGCGTCCAGCTCGCCGAGGCCCGCGCGCTGCTCAACGCGCGCCTGCTGGAGCAGGCGATGCTCGCGGGCGTGACGGTCGTCGACCCGGCGAGCACGTTCGTGGACGTGACGGTGACCTTCGGGCAGGACGCGCTGATCCACCCGGGTACGCAGCTGCTCGGCGCGACGCACGTCGCCGAGGGCGCCGAGGTCGGTCCGAACGCGCGGCTCAAGGACACCCAGGTGGGCCCGCGGGCGCGCGTGGACAACACGGTGGCGGACACGGCGGTCATCGGCGAGTCGGCGTCGGTCGGCCCGTACGCGTACCTGCGTCCCGGCACGAACCTGGGCCCGAAGGCGAAGGCCGGCACGTACGTGGAGATGAAGAACGCGACGATCGGCGAGGGCACGAAGGTGCCGCACCTGTCGTACGTGGGCGACGCGACGATCGGCGAGTACACGAACATCGGCGCGGCCAGCGTGTTCGTGAACTACGACGGTGAGCACAAGCACCACACCACGGTCGGCTCACACTGCAAGACGGGTTCGGACAACATGTTTGTGGCGCCCGTCACGATCGGGGACGGCGCGTACACGGCGGCCGGTTCGGTGATCACGAAGGACGTGCCGCCGGGTGCGCTGGCCGTGGCCCGCGGCCAGCAGCGCAATATCGAGGGCTGGGTGGCCCGCAAGCGTCCGGGAAGCGCCGCGGCGACGGCGGCCCAGTCGGCGGTCCAGGAGGATTCCGACCCCCGCTGAGGCCTCGTTGAGGTGAACTGACCGGAAACAGGTAGGCCCGGCAGGGCGTACCGTGATAGGTGCACGCAATTCGGCTGGCTCACCGTGTGCGGGACGGACGCACACGGGGGCGAGCAGCTTTCAACACGTCTGAGGAGACTGTGCTGTGACCGGGATCAAGACGACCGGCGAGAAGAAGCTGATGCTCTTCTCCGGCCGCGCCCACCCCGAGCTGGCCGAGGAGGTTGCGCATCAGCTGGGCGTTGCCCTCGTGCCGACCAAGGCTTTCGACTTCGCGAACGGTGAGATCTACGTCCGCTTCCAGGAGTCGGCTCGTGGCGCGGACTGCTTCCTGATCCAGAGCCACACGGCTCCGATCAACAAGTGGATCATGGAGCAGCTGATCATGATCGACGCGCTGAAGCGCGCGTCGGCTCGCTCCATCACCGTGATCATCCCCTCCTACGGGTACGCCCGCCAGGACAAGAAGCACAAGGGTCGCGAGCCGATCTCGGCCCGCCTGGTCGCCGATCTGCTGAAGACCGCGGGTGCGGACCGCATCCTGACGGTCGACCTGCACACGGACCAGATCCAGGGCTTCTTCGACGGCCCGGTGGACCACCTGTCGGCCCTGCCGGTCCTCGCGGACTACGTGGGCGCGAAGGTGGACCGCACCAAGCTGACGATCGTCTCCCCGGACGCCGGCCGCGTGCGCGTCGCCGACCGCTGGTGCGACCGTCTGGACGCGCCGCTGGCGATCGTGCACAAGCGCCGTGACAAGGACGTCGCCAACCAGGTGACGGTCCACGAGGTCGTCGGCGAGGTCCGCGGCCGCGTCTGCGTCCTGGTCGACGACATGATCGACACGGGTGGCACCATCTGCGCCGCTGCCGATGCGCTGTTCGCGCACGGTGCGGAGGACGTCATCGTGACGGCCACGCACGGCATCCTGTCGGGGCCGGCGGCGGACCGTCTGAAGAACTCGAAGGTCAGCGAGTTCATCTTCACGAACACCCTGCCGGACCCGTCCGACCTGGAGCTCGACAAGATCACGGTCCTGTCGATCGCCCCGATGGTCGCGCGCGCGGTGCGCGAGGTCTTCGAGGACGGTTCGGTCACCAGCCTGTTCGAAGAACAGCAGTAACCGGTAGTACAGAGATCCTTTTGAGTGCGGCCTCCGCGCCGGGTAGACTCCACGAGTTGCTCGGCGAGGGAGGCCGCACCTTTTTTCGGTGCCGGCGCTCCGTTATCGACGCGCTCTTCGTAGCAGGCCGTTCAGGCCGGGTGACCGTTGTCCATTTCCGTCACCCCACGAGGAGTGAGCATGTCCGAGGTCAAGCTTTCCGCCCAGCTCCGCAACACCTTCGGCAAGGGCTCTGCCCGCCAGGCCCGTCGCGACGCCATGGTTCCCGGTGTCATCTACGGCCACGGCAACGACCCGAAGCACGTCAACGTCGAGGGCCACGGCCTGGCGCTGGCGCTGCGCACCCCGAACGTCCTGATCTCCCTGGACATCGAGGGTGACGGCACCGAGCTGGTCATCCCGAAGGCCGTGCAGAAGCACCCGCTGAAGCGCTCGCTCTCCCACGTCGACTTCCTGATCGTCAAGAAGGGCGAGAAGGTCACCGTCGAGGTCGCCGTCGTCACCGAGGGCGAGCTGGCCGCCGGCAACAACATGCTGGAGACCCTGCTCAACACCATCACGGTCGAGGCCGAGGCCACCCACATCCCGACCGAGGTCACCGTCTCCATCGCGGGCCTTGAGGCCGGTGCCTCCATCCACGCCAAGGACCTGGTCCTGCCGGCCGGCACCACGCTGGCCGTCGACGGCGAGACCGCCGTGCTGCAGGTCGTCTCCCCGCAGGCCGAGGAGCCGGCCGCCGAGGCCGCCGAGGGCGAAGAGGCCTGAGCCTCGCCTTTCCCCCTCAGCACTTGCTGATCGACCGCCGTCCGGCTCCACTGGGAGCGGGACGGCGGTCGTCCTCGTTAAGGAGCATGGATGTCGGACGACACGGCGCCCTGGCTGATCGTCGGCCTCGGCAACCCCGGGGCGGAGTACGCGGGCAACCGCCACAACATCGGGTTCATGGTGGTGGACCTGCTGGCCGAGCGGATGCGCGGGAAGTTCAAGGCGCACAAGTCGCGGGCGCAGGTGGTCGAGGGCCGCATGGGC
This sequence comes from Streptomyces sp. WM6372, assembly GCF_001279655.1. Taxonomy (NCBI): domain Bacteria; kingdom Bacillati; phylum Actinomycetota; class Actinomycetes; order Kitasatosporales; family Streptomycetaceae; genus Streptomyces; species Streptomyces sp. WM6372. Next base: position 74,969 of record NZ_LGDB01000014.1, read on the forward strand.
CCGCCGGGTCCGGCGAACCGCCGGGTGGTGCTGGCGAAGCCCATGTCGTTCATGAACCTGTCGGGCGGGCCGGTGACGGCGCTGCGCGACTTCTACAAGGTGCCGGTGGACCGGATCGTGGCGGTCCACGACGAACTGGACATCGACTACCCGACGCTGCGGCTGAAGCTGGGCGGCGGGGACAACGGGCACAACGGCCTGAAGTCGATGACGAAGTCGATGGGCCCGGAGTACCACCGGGTGCGCTGCGGCATCGGGCGCCCGCCGGGCCGCATGCAGGTCGCGGACTTCGTGCTGAAGGACTTCTCGTCCACGGAGCGCAAGGAGCTGGACTGGTTCGTGGACCGGGCCGCGGACTCCGTCGAGTGCCTGATCGCGGAGGGCCTTGAGCGGGCCCAGTCCGCCTACAACTCCTGACGGACACGACACGAGGAAGCCCCCGCACCGGCCGGTGCGGGGGCTTCCTCGTGTTCCGGGCCGGTACGGGCCCCGAGAGCCCTCAGCCGGTGTTGCGCAGGCCCGCCGCCACGCCGTTGACCGTGAGGAGCAGGGCTCGGGCCAGGAGCGGGTCGGGGTCCTCGCCGCGGGCGGCGGCCGCGCGCTGGCGGGCCAGCAGGGATACCTGGAGGTAGGAGATCGGGTCCAGGTAGGCGTCGCGGACGGCGAAGGTCTGCTGGAGGACCGGGTTGGAGTCCAGGAGCTTCTGGCCGCCGGTGATGCGCAGGACCTCGCGGACGGTGAGCTCGTGTTCGGCCTCGATGCGGGCGAAGACGTGCTTGAGGTCGTCCGGGACGAGGGTGTCGACGTAGTGGCGGGCGATCCGCAGGTCGGTCTTGGCCAGCGTCATCTCGACGTTGGACAGGAAGTTGCGGAAGAAGTGCCAGCGCGCGCCCATCTCGGCGAGGGCGTCGCCCTGGCCGGCCTCGCGCAGGGCCTTGAGGCCCGAGCCGACCCCGTACCAGCCGGGGACGATCTGGCGGGACTGGGTCCAGCCGAAGACCCACGGGATGGCGCGCAGGCCGTCGAGGCCCGCGCCGGAGTCGGGGCGGCGCGAGGGGCGGGAGCCCAGGTGGAGGTCGGCGAGCTGGTCGACGGGGGTGGCGGCGAAGAAGTACGCCGGCAGGTCCGGGTCCTCGACGAGCTCGCGGTACGCGGTGTGGGCGGCGTCGGAGACGGTGTCCATGGCCGCGTCCCAGCGGGCGAGGTCGTCCTCGGACTGCCGGGGGGCGGTGTGCAGGGCGGAGGCCTGGAGGGTGGCCGCGACGGTCAGCTCCAGGTTCTCGCGGGCCAGCGACGGTACGAGGTACTTGTCGGAGATGACCTCGCCCTGCTCGGTGACCTTGATCTCGCCTTCGAGGGTGCCCCAGGGCTGGGCGAGGATCGCGTCGTGAGAGGGGCCACCGCCGCGGCCGACGGTGCCGCCGCGGCCGTGGAAGAGGCGCAGGCGCACCCCGTACCGGTGGGCGACGTCGCGCAGCCGGCGCTGGGCGCGGTGGATCTCCCACTGGCTGGTGGTGATGCCGCCGAACTTGGAGGAGTCGGAGTAGCCGAGCATGACCTCCTGGACGTCGCCGCGCAGCGAGACGAGGCGCCGGTAGGAGGGGTCGGCGAGCATGGCGTCGAGGATGACGTCGGCGGCGCGCAGCTCGTCGGTGGTCTCCAGGAGCGGGACGATGCCGATCTTGGCCCAGCCCGCGTGGAGGTCGACGAGGCCGGCCTCGCGGGCGAGGACGGCGGCGGCGAAGACGTCGTCGGCGCCCTGGCACATCGAGATGATGTACGACTCGATGACCTCGGGGCCGAACTTCTCGAAGGCGTCCTTGATGGCGGAGAAGACGCCGAGGGTCTTCTGGCCGGCGGCGTCGAGCGGGGCCGGGGTGGGGGCCAGCGGGCGGCGCGAGCGCAGCTCCTTGGCCAGCAGCTTCTGCCGGTAGTCGCGCGGCATGTCGGCGTAGCGCCAGGACTCCTCGCCGAGGCGGTCGAAGAGCTGGCCGAGGGCGTGGTGGTGGGCGTCGGCGTGTTCGCGGACGTCCATGGTGGCGAGCTGGAGGCCGAAGGCGGCCAGCGTGCGGATGGTGCGGTCCATGCGGCCGTCGGCGAAGAGGGCGCCGCGGTGTTCGCGCAGGGAGGTCTGGATGAGGGTGAGGTCGGTGAGGAGCTCGGCGGTGCCGAGGTAGTCGCGGCCTTCCTCGTGGGGGGTGCCCTTGGCGAGGCGCTCGCGGGTGTTGACGAGCTTCTGCCGGATGCAGGTGGCCTTGAGGCGGTACGGCTCTTCCGCGTTGAGCCGCTTGTAGCGCGGGCTGATCTCGGGGAGGCGTTCGAGGTCGGCCTGGAGGGAGGAGAGGAGTTCCTCGGTGGCGCCGGTGTAGCGGATGGAGTTCGACAGCAGTCCGCGCAGGAAGTCGACGAGTTCGAGGGCGTCGGTGATGCCGTGCTCGTGCTGGAGGATCAGTACGTCGCGGGTGACGTCGGGGGTGACGTTGGGGTTGCCGTCGCGGTCGCCGCCGATCCAGGTGCCGAAGGTGAGCGGGCGGGTGCCCGCGGGCAGCTCGACGCCGACGCGCTGGAGTTCCGCGGCGAGGTCTTCGAGTACGTCCCCGACGGCGCCGGCGTGCAGCTCGTCGAGGTAGTAGATGGCGTTGCGGGCCTCGTCGGCGGGTTCGGGGCGTACGACGCGCAGCTCGTCGGTCTGCCAGACGAGGTCGATGTTCTCGGCGAGCCGCAGGTCGTGGCGGCGGCGTTCGCCGGCGCCGGCGACGGGCTCCTCCAGCAGGGCCGCGATGCGGCGCAGCTTGTTGAGGACGCTGCGGCGGGCCGCCTCGGTGGGGTGCGCGGTGAAGACGGGGCGGACGTTGAGGTTCTTGACCGTCTCGCGCAGGTGCTCGGGGTCGGCGTCCTTGAGCATGTCGGCGGTGCGGGCGAGGAGCCCGCCCTCCGCGGCGCGGTGGGCGCGCAGTTCCTTGCCGCGGTGCACCTGTTCGGTGACGTTGGCGAGGTGGAAGTAGGTGGAGAAGGCCCGTACGAGCTTGGCGGCGGTCTCCAGGTCGGTGTCGCCGAGCAGCGCGGCGGCGGCTTCGCCGTCGGTGCGGGTCAGGGCGCGCACTCGTTCGACGAGGTCGAGGAGGTCTTGCCCTTCCTGGCGGACGAGGGTCTCGCCGAGGAGGTCGCCGAGGCGGCGGATGTCCGCCCGCAGCTCCGCGTTGGCGGCGGCGACGGCGGTGGCCGGGGCCTTGGCCGGGGTGGAGGAGGCCTGGTCAGCACTGCTCACAGGTGCGGCTCCTTGCAGTGTTCGAGCGCTACTGGGAGGTGGGCTCCGAGGTGCGCGGGGGTGTGCCCGGATTCCTCCCCCGGCTGTCGCTGGGAGGGGCCCCGGTGGGTGTCCCCCACCTGGTGCGCAGCTCGGCTGCCCGTGCGGACCGCGCTGTCCGACGACACCAGGATAGGTGTCCGGGCCTCGTGCCTCGCTAAACGTCTCACCAGGCGGCGCGCGGGCTGCTGCGAGCGCCCTTGAGAGCGCCTCGGGCCCGGCCGTGCTCCCCTTGCCCCGGGCGGCGGCTTTGCCATACTTACGTTGCCGTAGGTTACGGATCCGTAGCCTGGGTGGGCGCCAGGGGCGCCCGCCGATTCCTCACCCCCCAGGGGACCCTCATGACCACCAGTCCGGAGCTGATCAAGGACGCCTCGGCGGCCTCCGATTCCGATTCCCCCGTGCCCTCCGCGACACTCGGAGGCGAGAGCAAGCGTTCCGTCGAACAGATCGCACTGCTGCTGTTCATCGTCGTTCCCTTCCTGGCGCTGCTGGCGACGATCCCGCTGGCCTGGGGCTGGGGGGTGAGCTGGCTGGATCTCGGCCTGATGGTGTTCATGTACTTCCTGGCCTGCCACGGGATCACCATCGGCTTCCACCGGTACTTCACGCACGGTTCCTTCAAGGCGAAACGGCCGCTGCGGATCGTGCTGGCCGTGATGGGTTCGATGGCGGTGGAGGGCCCGCTGGTGCGCTGGGTGGCGGACCACCGCAAGCACCACAAGTTCTCCGACCACGACGGGGACCCGCATTCGCCGTGGCGGTTCGGCGAGACCGTCCCGGCGCTGATGAAGGGGCTGTGGTGGGCGCACATCGGGTGGCTCTTCGACGAGGAGCAGACCAACCAGCAGAAGTACGCCCCGGACCTGGTCAAGGATCCGGCGATCCGGCGGATCTCGCGTGACTTCGTCCTGTGGACGATCGTGTCGCTGGCGATCCCGCCGCTGGTCGGCGGTCTGGTGACGATGTCGTGGTGGGGTGCGTTCACGGCGTTCTTCTGGGGCTCTCTGGTACGGGTCGCGCTGCTGCACCACGTGACGTGGTCGATCAACTCGATCTGTCACGCGGTGGGCAAGCGTCCGTTCAAGTCGCGGGACCGCTCCGGCAACGTGTGGTGGCTGGCGGTGCTCTCCTGCGGGGAGTCCTGGCACAACCTGCACCACGCGGACCCGACGTCGGCCCGGCACGGCGTGCTGCGCGGCCAGGTCGACTCCAGCGCCCGGCTGATCCGCTGGTTCGAGCTGGCCGGCTGGGCGACGGACGTGCGCTGGCCGTCCGAGGACCGCATCGACGCCCGGCGCAGGGAAAACGCGTCGAACGCGGCATGATGGGGGACGTGGCGATCGACGGCAGCAGTTCCAGCAGCGACAAGCCCCGGCGCGGCCGCCGGGTCCGGATGACGGGCGCCGAGCGGCGTCAGCAACTGCTGGACATCGGCCGCACCCTGTTCGCGGAGAAGGGCTTCGAGGGCACGTCGGTGGAGGAGATCGCGGCGAAGGCCGGGGTTTCCAAGCCGGTGGTGTACGAGCACTTCGGGGGCAAGGAGGGCCTGTACGCGGTCGTCGTGGACCGGGAGATGCGCCAGCTCCTGGACGGGGTGACCGGCGCGCTGACGGCCGGGCATCCGCGCGAGCTGCTGGAGCAGGCGGCGTTCGCGCTGCTCGACTACATCGAGTCGTACACGGACGGCTTCCGCATCCTCGTCCGGGACTCGCCGGTCGCCCAGTCGACGGGTACGTTCGCCTCGCTGATCAGTGACATCGCCACGCAGGTCGAGGACATCCTGGGGCTGGAGTTCAAGGCGCGCGGGTTCGACCCGAAGCTGGCCCCGCTGTACGCGCAGGCGCTGGTCGGGATGGTCGCGCTGACCGGGCAGTGGTGGCTGGACGTGCGCCGGCCGAAGAAGTCCGAGGTCGCGGCGCATCTGGTGAACCTGGCGTGGCACGGGCTGGACGGGCTGGAGTCGAAGCCGCGGCTGGTCGGCCACCGCAAGAGCTGAGCGGTACGGCGGCGCGCCGAGGCGCACCGGCACGCGACGGCGCCCCGTCACCGGATTTCCGGTGGCGGGGCGCCGTCGCGTCGCAGGGGGACCGGTGGGGCTCAGGCGAGGGGCTCGGGGCCGCGTTCTTCCAGAAACTCGATCCGGTTGCCCACGGGGTCCTCGGAGTAGAAGCGGCGGTGTCCCGGCAGGTCGTCGTCCCAGACGACCGGGGCGCCGCGCTCCGCCAGTCTCCGCGCGTACGCCTCTATCCCCGTCACCCGCAGCCCCGGGTGCGCCTTGCGGGCGGGCCGGAAGTCCTCCTCGACGCCCAGGTGCAGCTGCACCGGCCCGGCCGCGAACCAGCAGCCGCCGCGGGCGGCGAGGACCGGCGGCTTGGGCACCTCGGTCATGCCGAGGACGTGCGTGTAGTAGGCGCGGAGCCGGTCCTCCGAGCCCGGCGGCGCGGCGAGTTGGACGTGGTCGACTGCGCTCAGCACGGTCAGATCTCCTTGCGGGCCACGACGAAGATGCGGCGGAACGGGAAGACGGTGCCGCGCGGCCCGGGCGGGTAGGCCTCGCGCAGCAGGTCGCGGTATTCGGCGAGGAAGGCGTCCACGGCGTCCCGGTCGTCCCCGAGGGCGGTCAGGACGGGCCGCAGGGCGGTTCCCTTGACCCAGTCGAGCACCGGGTCGGTGCCGGTGAGCAGCTGGTGGTAGGTGGTGTCCCAGGTGTCGACGGCGCATCCCAGCTCGATGAACCGGGCCAGGTATTCGGCGGGTTCGAGGAGGTGGACGTAGCGGGCGCCGTGGCCGGCGAGGCGGCCCCGCCAGCGCGGGGTGTCGCAGAGCCGGGCGAGCAGGGCGTGGCTGGGGGCCGTGAAGTTGGCGGGGATCTGGAAGGCGAAGGTGCCGCCGGGGCGCAGTCCGTTGATCCAGGCGGCGAAGGAGCCGGGGTGGCTCGGGACCCACTGGAGGGCCGCGTTGGAGACGATCAGGTCGTGGGGCTCCTCGGGGAGCCAGCTCGCGAGGTCGCCGTGGCGGAAGTCGAGTCGGCCGCCGCCGGAGGTCTCGCCCGCGTACTCGTCGGTGGCGCGGCGGAGCATCTCTCGGGAGAGGTCGAAGCCGGTGATGCCGGCTTCGGGCCAGCGTTCGGCGAGGAGCGCGGTGACGTTGCCGGGGCCGCAGCCGAGGTCGGCGATGCGGGCGGGCCGGGTGGGGAGTTCGGGTATCCGGTTCAGGAGGTCGAGGAAGGGACGGGTTCGGTGTCCGGCGTGCCGGAGGTATTGCTGGGGGTCCCAGGTGGGCGCGGCGTGGGCGGTGGGTGCGGGGATCCTTGCCGACGCGGTATCGGAATGCATGTTCGAGCCTCCCTACTGGCGGGGCGGTCGGAAGCGGAAGCGGTTCCGGCACCCTCCATGCCCATCGTCGCCCAGAATATATCTCGATGTCAAGATTCATGAGATCGAGATATCGATCCCCGAGATCCTCGATTTGAAGAGACTTCACGTCGACAGACCCCTTACACTGATCGGCATGGAGGACGAGGTCGACCGATTGGTCGCGGCATGGCGGCGGGAGCGCCCTGACCTCGACGTGGAACCGCTCGAAGTGCTGAGCCGCGTCAGCAGGCTCGCCCGGCACCTCGACCGCGCCCGCAGGCTGGCCTTCTCCGAACACGGCCTGGAGCCTTGGGAGTTCGACGTCCTGACGTCGCTGCGCCGCGCCGGCGCGCCCTACCAGCTCTCCCCCGGCCAGCTGCTGACGCAGACCCTGGTCACCTCGGGCACCATGACCAACCGCATCGACCGGCTCGCCAAGAAGGGCCTCGTCGAGCGGCTGCCCGACCCCAACGACCGGCGCGGCGTGCTGGTCCGGCTCACCCCCGAGGGGCGCGACCGCGCCGACCAGGCCCTGGCCGGCCTGCTGGCCCAGGAGAGGGCGATCCTCGCTCAGCTCTCCCAGGCCCAGCGCGGCGATCTCGCGGCGCTGCTACGCCAGTTGACCGCTCCGTTCGACAACATCCCCGGCTAGGTCGGCCGGCCGCACCCCGGCCCGCCGGGCCAGTGCCACCGCCGCGAGCGTGGAGTGCACCCCGAGCTTGCCCAGCACGTTCTGCATGTGCGTACGGACGGTGTGCGGGGACAGGAACAGCCGCGCCGCCACGTCCTTGCGGCCCAGCCCCGCCACCATGCAGCGCAGCACCTCGTGCTCCCGCGGCGTGAGGGACTCGACGAGCCGCTCGCTGTCCGTACGGTGCTTGCGCGCGGCGGTCAGTTCACGGAGCACTCCGGTCAGCAGCGCGGGCGGGAGGTGGGTCTCCTCGCGCAGGACCCCGCGGATGACGGCCAGCAGCCGCGAGAGCGAGCAGTCCTTCGCCACCCAGCCGGAAGCCCCCGCCTGGAGGGCGTGCGCGGCCCGGCGCGGATCGTCGCGCTCGGCGAGCACGACGGTGCGGACCCCGGGGTGGGACACCCGCACCCCGGCGACCAGCGCGATCCCGTCCGCGCCGGGCGATGGACCGGAGCCCGATTCGCGCTGTGCGGGCACCGCCCCGGCGGCGGCGCCGAGATCGGCGTCGACGAGCAGGACGTCGAAGCGGCGGCCCTCGGCCACCGCCCGTTCGAGGCAGCGCAGCGCGGCGGGACCGCTGCCGGCCGCGGACACGTCCACGTCGGGCTCGGCCGCGAGCGCGGCTGCGAGCGATTCGGCGAAGATGCGGTGATCGTCCACCACGAGAACCCGGATGCGAACCACAAAACCCCCAAGGGTCGGGGAACGGACGACTGCGGGTACGGCGCCCGGACCGGGTGATCCGCAGCTGCCGCGGCCGCCGCCGAGACATCTCTGCACTACCCCGGACCGGACGCCGTACCCGGCGTGTCTCGACCCCTGAATCAACACCGGCCCCCACCGGCGTCACGCATCAGCGTAGAACGGGTGACGGCTCGCGGTTGGCCGAATAGCGGAAGTTTTCCGAGCGATTTTCCGGCTGGGCAGGCGCGAACCGGGTTTGTCGTGGCCTGAATTCGACCATATGGACGATCTGGAAGACGGTTTCCGGCAGGCCCGTGCCACGGGCAGTTGCACGGAGGGCTTTTCACCCCGCGTGTGCGCGCCGGGCGCCCGCGCACCGCGCCCGCCCACGGCGCCCCCACCCGTCCGCGCTCCCACCCGTCCGCGCTCCCCGCGCACGCCGCGGCCCGCACGGCGCCGTACGCACCGCGCCCCCCGCACCGTCGGGTGCGGGGGGCGCGGGTGAAGGCGGGCAGCGGGTCAGGAACGGTGCTTGCGGGTGAAGTTCCAGGCGTCCGTGATGATGCCGGTCAGGTCCGAGCGGGCCGGGGTCCAGCCGAGCCGCTCGTGGGCGGTGCGCGCGGAGGCGACGAGCACCGCCGGGTCGCCGGCCCGGCGCGGGGCGACGACCTCGGGGATCTCGGCGCCGGTGACCTTGCGGACCGTCTCGACGACCTCGCGGACCGAGAAGCCGTTGCCGTTGCCGAGGTTGCAGATCAGGTGCTCGCCCTCGGTGGCGGCCTCCAGGGCGGCCAGGTGGGCCTCCGCCAGGTCGGCGACGTGGATGTAGTCGCGTACGCAGGTGCCGTCCGGGGTCGGGTAGTCCTCGCCGAACACCGAGATCGACGCCCGCTCGCCCAGGGCCACCTGGAGCACCAGCGGGATCAGGTGGGTCTCGGGGTCGTGCCGCTCGCCGAACTCCCCGTACGCGCCGGCCACATTGAAGTAGCGCAGCGAGACCGCGGCGACGCCGTGCGCCGCGCACTCGCCGGCGATCATGTGGTCGACGGCCAGCTTCGAGGCGCCGTACGGGTTGGTCGGCTTGGTGACCGAGTCCTCGGTGAGCAGGCCCTCGGTGGGCTCCCCGTAGGTGGCGGCGGTGGAGGAGAAGACCAGCTTGCGCACGCCGTGCCCGCGCATCGCGGCCAGCAGGGCGAGCGTGCCGCCGACGTTGTTCTCCCAGTACTTGCCCGGGTTGGCGACCGATTCGCCGACCTGCGAGGAGGCCGCGAAGTGCAGCACCGCGTCGTAGGAGGGGTCCAGGTACCGCTCGGCGTCCTGGATCCGGCCCTCGATGAACGCGGCGCCCGCCGGGACCCCCTCGCGGAAGCCGGTGGAGAGGTCGTCGAGGACGGTGACCTCGTGCCCGGCCTCCAGGAGGTGCGCCGCGACGACGCTGCCGACGTATCCGGCGCCGCCGGTGACCATGTACTTGAAAGTCGCCGTTTCCGATGCCGCCGTCTTGGAAGTCGCCGTCTCGCTCACTCGTCTACTGCCTCTCGCGGGGGGATGCACGCGGGCGCGTGCACATGCCGGTCACTGGCTTACCGGATTACGGCCCCACGGGGAAATCGGCGGCCGCCGCCGAAAGCCCCGCCCGGTCCAGCAGCCCGGTCCGGGCGGCCAGCGCGGCCGCCTCCAGCCGGGAGCCGACGCCCAGCTTCATCAGCACCCGCTGCACGTGCGTACGGGCGGTGCTCGGCGCGATCTCCATGCCCGCCGCGATGAGCCGGGTGTCCTCGCCCTCGGCGACCCGGACCAGCACCTCCACCTCGCGCGGGGTGAGCAGCCGCAGCAGCCGGCTGCCCTCGTCGTCGGGCTGGGCGGCGGGGTTGAGGAGCTCCGCGAAGGCCCCCTGGAGCAGCTGCGGGGAGATCGCGACCTCCCCCGCCCGGGCCTTGGCCAGCGCCCGCTCCACCCCTTCGATCCGCTCGTCGTGGCGTACGTACCCCGAGGCGCCGGCGGCGAAGGCGGCCGCGATCCCGCGGGGGCTCGGCACCGGGCCGAGGACCACCACGGCGATCTGCGGCCGTTCCCGCTTGATGCGGACGACCGGCTCGAAGACCCCCGGCTCGGCGGGCGTCGCGGTGCCCAGCAGGCAGACCTCCGGCGCCCGGCTGATGACCAGCTCGGCGGCGCCCGCGGCCGGGGCGGCCGCGGCCAGCACCCGGTGCCCGCGCAGCTTGAGGGCCGAGGCCAGCGCCTCGGCCAGCAGCCGGTGCTCGTCGAGCACCATGACCCGTACGCCCATCGCGCACCCACCCCCGACCCTTCTGACCCGGCAAGCTACACGCTTGTTCGACGGTGCGCGGCGGATACCGCGCAGAAGCCCCCGGAAGGCGGACCTTCCGGGGGCTTGGGCCCGCTGCGGTGAACGGCCGGGATCGGCCGGGGATCAGCTGGCGCTGAAGGAGACGAACAGGTACTCGGGGTCGCCCTTGTCGGAGTACGGCTTCCTGGCCGTCGTCCGGGAGATGAAGAGCTTGCCGTTGTGGTAGCGGTATTCGGAGTAGTCCGGCGAGAAACCGGTCTCGGCGGTGCGGCTGGCCTTCTCCGCCGGGTTCTCCATGAGGACGGTCTCCTTCATCGTCGTACCGTCGATGCTGACGACCTGGCCGCCCTTGTCGTACGGGGGCTCCTTGTACGCGATGATGTTCGACCCGTCCATGCGGAGCGGGAACATGGTGTACCGCTCGCCCGCGTCGGCGCGGTCGGTGGTCTGCTTGCCGGTCTCCAGGTCGAAGGAGACCAGCTCGTTGGTGCGGCCGACCTCCGCCGTGCCCTGGTGCTCGATCGTGGGCATGTAGACCTTGCCGTTGCCGACCACGAAGCCGGCGCACTTCTCGACCTCGGTGCCGCCGCACTTGCCGCCGTAGGTGCCGGAGGCGAGCGAGATGCGCGCCTTCAGCTCGCCCTTGGGGTCGACGACGAACAGGTCGCTGACGCCGGTGGCGTTCTTGGCGGTCTTGCCGACGTCGGCGGCGACGATCAGGGGCTTGGTGGAGACGATGGACGCCCACTCGATGCCCGGGGAGAGCTTGTACGAGGACGTCTGCGCGCCGGTGGCCGGATCCAGGGTCTGCGCGTACAGCGACTGGTTGTCGCCGCGGCCGCACTTGCGGATCACGCCGAGGGCCTCGCCGCCGGCGTAGCCGCTGTCGTAGCAGCCCTCGCCGTCGACCTTGGGCGTCCACAGGGACTTTCCGTCGGCGAGGTTCCAGGCGGCGCCGCCGCTGGTGCCGCCCGCGGCGACGGTCTGGCCGCTGAGGGTGACCTCGTAGTAGGAGGCGGGCTTGTCGCCGGTGGTGGCGCCCTTGGCGTTGCCGGACCAGACGAGCTTGCCGGCGTTCAGGTCGATGACGCCGACCTCGGTGCACGCCGGGTACTTGTTCTCGGGCGTGGGCTTGGCGGCCCGGAAGAGGACCGCCGTCTTGTTGTCGCTGACGTGCTTGGTGGCGCCGCAGAGCTCGCCCGGGAGCGGGATCTCCCACTTCTTGCCGCCGTCGACGGTGTTGTAGCCGACGACCTTCGCCACGTCCGACTTGACGTACGTCGAGTCGGTGAGCCAGGAGCCCGCGACGGTGACGACCTCTTCCGGAGTCGGGTTCGGCTGGTTGAACAGCGGCTTCGACTTGGTGTTGGCGGGCGCCTTCTCCGAACCGGGCGTGCCGGAGCCGGGCTTGTCGCCGCCGGTGGTGCCGTTCGCGGTGGGCTGCTTGTCGCTGCCGCCGTCGTCGCCGGATACGTACCAGAAGCCGCCCGCGATGATCAGGACGATGGCCAGCAGGGCCGCGCCGACGATCATCAGCTGGGTGCGCTTGTCGTTGCCGCCGCCCGCGCCGGCCGGGGCCGGGGACTGGGCCGCGTACATGGGGGCCGTGGGCGCGCCGTAGGAGGACGGGGCGCCGGCGCCGGCGGGGGGCTGCGGCTGCTGCGGGTAGCCGTATCCCTGCTGGGGATAGCCGTACGCCGGCTGTCCCTGCGCGGGTACGCCGGGCGCGGCCGGCGCTGCCGGCGCGGTGGGCGCGGCCGGCGGTACGGGCGGCTGCTGCGGCGCGGCCGGCGGCACCGGCGGCGGCTGCGGGGCGGCCGGCGGCACGGGCGGCACCGGCGGCGGCGCTCCGAAGCCCCCGGGTGCGGGCTCCTGCGGCGCTCCGAAGCCGCCGGCGGGCGGCTGGTTGGGGGGCGGCGGGGTACTCATCGCTTGCTACTGCCTCTCGGTGGGCTGCTCGGTGGACGCGTTCACTTGCCGAAGACCATCAGGAGCTTCTCGTCCGTGCCCTTGGCGGAAAGCATGGTGACGCCGATGAAGAACCGGCCGTCCACGTAGTCGATCAGCGGGTTGTAGAAGGCGCTCTCGATCGGGGCGGCGGGTCCTGACGGGTTGCGCAGGAGCGCGGTGGGCGTGCCGCCGGCGGCCGGGATCGAGACGACCTCGCCGCCCTGGTCGGAGGTGGCCTTCCGGTAGGCGAGCAGCTGCCCGTTGGCGGCGCTCAGCGGGGTGATGGTGCGGCCGTCCCCGGCCGGGGTGCGCCACTTGGCCTTGCCGGTGCCCAGGTCGAAGGCGACGATCTCGTTGGTCTTGCCGGACTCGGCGACGGTCGGCATGTAGAGGACGTTGCCGTCCACGGCGGTGCTGGAGCAGATCTCGACGGAGTGGAAGATGCCGTTGTTGCACTCGGTGGCGAAGGTGCCCTCGCCGCTGACGGTGGCGCGCTGCTTCCCGTCGGGTCCGAGGACCACGATGGCGCGTTCCTTCTTGTCCTGGTTGCCGATGTCGAGGACGAGGGGGTCCAGCGAGTAGACGGCGCTGACCCTGTACTTGGCCGGCAGTTTGAAGGTCCAGGTCTTCTTGCCGGTGACCGGGTCGGCGTCGGAGACCTCGCCGGAGAGGTCGTCGTCGTAGCAGGTCGAGATGGCGATCATCTTGCCCTTGTCCGCCACGTACGAGTCGGGCTTGCAGCCCTCCGCGGTGGCGCTGCCGAAGAGCTTGTCGCCGGTGCTGACCTTGAAGGCGCTGGCGGTGCCGCTGCGGCTGACGGCGACGGTGTCGCCGGTGATGCCCAGGGTGGGGCTGGTCATGATGTCGAAGAGGCCCTCCTTGGGGACCTCCTTCGTCCAGCCTTCCTTGCCCGCCTTGAGGTCGACCTGCTTCATCTGGTTGCAGGTCGCGGAATCGCCGTCGCCGTCCTTGACCATGACGACCGTCTTGGAGTCGGCCGCGGTCTGTTGGGTGACGGAGCAGATCGGAGTGGGGAACGCGAGCGTCCACTTCTGCTTGCCGTCCGTGACCCCGTACGCGGTGAGGGTCTTCCAGGCGCTCTTGACGACGGTGTCGCCGACGATCCACTGGCCCTCGGCCTCCACGCCCATGCCGGGGCCGTCGATCTTGGCGGTCTTGAGCCAGAGGACCTTGTCCTCGCCCTGCTTGCGGCCGGCGTTGAGGTCCTCGGCCCCCGCGGAGCCGTTGCCGCTGCCGTCGCCCTTGTCCACCTCGGCCGAGGGCTTGCCGTCGGCGGGCGCGGAGCTCTGCGCGACGGGCTTCTTCGGGTCCGCGTCCCCGCCGTTGAAAAAGGCGAAGTAGCCGCCGGTACCGACGACGAGCACGCCGGCGACGGCTGCGGCGATGACCACGGCCGTCTTCTTCCTCGGCTGCGGCGCGCCACCGGCCGGGTGCATGCCGACGGTGGGCACGCCCGGGGGCGGCGGGAAGTGGCCCTGCTGCGGCGGGGACTGCTGAGGCATCGGCTGCATGGGCTGCATCGGCTGCGTCGGGGGCTGCTGCGCGTACGGGTTCTCACCCTGCTGCGGGTATCCGTAACCGGGCTGCGGCGGGCCGGGCAGGTGACCGTAACCGGAAGGTGTGGGCGGCTGGTTCGGCGGCTGGGGCGGCTCGGTCATCAGCGCGTACCTTCGGCGTCGGGTGGCGTGGGGAGATGACCTTTCTATCACTGACAACGCTTTTACATCGGGCCGGTCCGGCCCCTGTTCCCAAGGGAGGACCGGCCCGTGACAACGCCGTTATCCGGTCGGCTGATGCCTTCGGCCGACCGGATCTAGGCCTCCTCGGCCAGCTCCAGCCAGCGCATCTCCAATTCGTCCCGGTCCGCGATGAGTTCGCGCAGCTCGGCGTCGAGCTTGGCGACCTTGTCGAAATCGGTGGCGTTCTCGGCGATCTGCGCGTGCAGGTTCGTCTCGCGGTCCGACATCTTGTTGAGCTGCCGCTCGATCTTCTGGAGCTCCTTCTTCGCCGCGCGGGAGTCGCCGGAGGCCGACGACTTGGCGGCGGCCGGGGCGGGGGCCGGGGCGGCCGCCTCGATCATCCGCTGCCGGCGCTCCAGGTACTCGTCCAGGCCGCGCGGCAGCATCCGCAGGCTCGCGTCGCCCAGCAGGGCCATCACCGTGTCGGTGGTGCGCTCGATGAAGAACCGGTCGTGGGAGATGACGATCATCGAGCCCGGCCAGCCGTCGAGGAGGTCCTCCAGCTGGGTCAGGGTCTCGATGTCGAGGTCGTTGGTGGGCTCGTCGAGGAAGAGGACGTTGGGCTCGTCCATCAGCAGCCGCAGGATCTGCAGCCGGCGCCGCTCACCACCCGAGAGGTCGCCGACGGGCGTCCACTGCTTCTCCTTGGTGAAGCCGAACTGCTCGCACAGCTGACCGGCCGTCATCTCGCGGCCCTTGCCGAGGTCCACGCGGTCGCGGACGCGCTGCACGGCCTCCAGGACCCGCAGGGACGGGTCGAGTTCGCCGACCTCCTGGGAGAGGTACGCCAGCTTGACCGTCTTGCCGACGGTGACGGTCCCGGCAACCGGCTGCACGTCGCCCTGCGTACGGGCCGCCTCCGCGAGGGCGCGCAGCAGCGAGGTCTTGCCCGCGCCGTTGACGCCGACGAGGCCGATGCGGTCGCCGGGGCCCAGGTGCCAGGTGAGGTGCTTGAGCAGCACCTTCGGGCCGGCCTGGACGCTGACGTTCTCCAGGTCGAACACCGTCTTGCCGAGGCGGGCGTTGGCGAAGCGCATCAGCTCGGACTTGTCGCGCGGCGGCGGCACGTCGGCGATGAGCTCGTTGGCGGCCTCGATGCGGTAGCGCGGCTTGGAGGTCCGGGCGGGGGCTCCGCGGCGCAGCCAGGCCAGCTCCTTGCGCATCAGGTTCTGCCGCTTGGTCTCCTCGGTGGCGGCGATGCGCTCGCGCTCGGCGCGGGCGAAGACGTAGTCGCTGTAGCCGCCCTCGTACTCGTAGACGGAGCCGCGCTGGACGTCCCACATGCGGGTGCAGACCTGGTCGAGGAACCAACGGTCGTGGGTGACGCAGACGAGCGCGGAGCGGCGCTCCTGGAGGTGCTTGGCCAGCCAGGAGATGCCCTCGACGTCGAGGTGGTTGGTGGGCTCGTCGAGGACGAGGAGGTCCTGGTCGGCGATGAGCAGCTGGGCCAGCGCGATGCGGCGGCGCTCGCCGCCGGAGAGCGGCCCGATGACGGTGTCGAGGCCCTGTCCGAAGCCGGGGAGGTCGAGGCCGCCGAAGAGTCCGGTGAGCACGTCGCGGATCTTGGAGTTGCCGGCCCACTCGTGGTCGGCCATGTCCCGGATGATCTCGTGGCGGATGGTCGCCGCGGGGTCGAGGGAGTCGTGCTGGGTGAGGACGCCCATGCGCAGGCCGCCGCTCTGGGTGACCCGGCCGGTATCGGGCTCCTCCAGCTTGGCGAGCATGCGGATGAGGGTGGTCTTGCCGTCGCCGTTGCGGCCCACGACACCGATCCGGTCTCCCTCGGACACGCCGAGGGAGATGCCGTCGAGCAGGGCACGGGTTCCGTACACCTTGCCGACTGCCTCGACATTGACCAGATTGACGGCCATCAGACGCGCTCCAGGGAAGGGTGTGGATCAGCCCCTCAGCCTAACCCTCCGAACCGACGCCGGGCGCTCTACCAGGAGCCAGCCCCCCAGAGCCATGCCGATGGCGGCGGGCGCGGTGACCGGGAGGGCGATCAGGGTGGCGCTGTGGCCCTCCAGCAGGCCGCCGAGCCCGGTCATGGACAGGCCGAGGACGCCGAGCAGGCACAGGGTGATGCCGAAGGCGGCGCCGGGTCCGGATCCGGGGCGTACGCCGCCGCGGCCGGGGGCCTCGAAACGGCGGAAGACGGCGACCAGTACGCCGGTCAGCGCGGCGGCGGCCGCCAGCCGGACGGGGACCTGGGCCCACCAGGCCGCAGTGGCGGGCTCGGGCAGGCGCAGGCCGAGGCCGAGCTGGGCGGCGTACACGGCGAGCATGGCGGTGAGGTGCCAGAGGAAGGCGGTCATGGCGATCCCGTTGGCGGCGACCACGCAGCGCCAGACGCGGGGCCGGGCGAGCAGGGCGGCGGCGGGCGTCTTGAGCAGCTCCACGGCTCCGACGAGCCACATCCCGTGCGCCAGCAGCGCGAGGGTGGGCGGGGCCATGTTGGACACCTTCTCGCCCGGCATCCCGACCATGGACAGCGGGTACGGCCCGTACGCGACGAGCAGCACGGCGCCGGTCAGCCCGGCGGCGGCGAGCAGCCCGGGCCGGGTGATCCGGCCGTCGGCGCGCAGGAAGCCGAGCTGGTGGACGGCGAGCCAGACGAAGGCGAAGTTCAGGAACTCGACGTACGGGACGGTGAGCGCGAAGCGCAGCACGTCGACGGCGGCCGCGGACCCGGCCGCCAGGGCGAAGGCCCCCCAGCCCCACCGCTGGTGGAGCTTCAGCATGGCCGGGGTGAACGCCACCATGGCGAGGTAGATCCCGATGAACCACAGGGGCTGGGTGACCAGCCGCAGGGCGGCCCCGGTCAGCTTCCCCTCCCCGCCGCCGGCGAGCTGTACGGCGAGCGCCCCGGCGGTCCAGAGCAGGACGAAGACGAGCGTGGGCCGCAGCAGCCGCTGGAGCCGGGCCCGCAGGAACGCGGCGTAGACGGGCCGCCCGTCGGCGCGCCGGGCCAGGGACCGGTACGACAGGGCGTGCGAGAACCCGCCGACGAAGAAGAACACCGGCATGATCTGCAGGCCCCAGGTGAGCACTTGGAGCGCGGGGACGAGGGCGAGCAGGTTCCCTATGCCGTCGCTGCTGACGGCGGCCATCAGCCAGTGCCCGAGGAGCACGGTCCCGAGCGAGGCGACCCGCAGCAGGTCGACGTACCGGTCCCGGCTGTCGGGGGTGGCCCCGGCGAGGTCCTTGGCGGTGTGTGCGGCGTATCCCATGGGTGCACGTTCCCGCCCGGGACCCGGGCGGGAACAGAGCGCGGATACTCACTTCGCCCTGGGTACTCGGGAACGTCAGGCCGGAAGGACCGTGGCCCCCGGGGCCGGGCTGGTGGCCGTACGGGTGGTGCGGCAGGTGCCGGAGGCTTCGAGGGCCGCGGCCACCTTGAGCGCGGATTCCGGGTCGCGGACCAGGAACGCCGTGGTCGGGCCGGAGCCGGAGACCAGCGTGGCCAGGGCTCCGGCGGAGGTGCCCGCCTCCAGCGTCGCGGCGAGCTGCGGGCGCAGCGACAGCGCCGCCGGCTGGAGGTCGTTGGCCAGGGTCGCGGCGAGGGCGTCCGGGTCCCCCGAGGCGAGGGCGGCGAGCAGCGCCGGCGAGGCCTCCGGGACCGGGACGGTCCGGCCTTCGGCCAGGCGGTCGAACTCGCGGAACACCGCCGGGGTCGACAGCCCGCCGTCGGCCACCGCGAACACCCAGTGGAAGGTGCCCGCCTCGACCGGGGTGAGGAGCTCCCCGCGCCCGGTGCCGAGCGCGGCCCCGCCGACCAGGCTGAACGGCACGTCGCTGCCGAGTTCCGCGCACATCTTCAGGAGCTCGTCGCGCGGCGTGTCCAGGCCCCACAGGGCGTCGCAGGCCAGCAGGGCGCCGGCGCCGTCGGCGCTGCCGCCCGCCATGCCGCCGGCCACCGGGATGTTCTTCGCGATGTGGAGGTGCACGGCGTCGGACAGGCCGTGGCGGGCCGCGAGGATCTCCGCCGCCCGCGCCGCCAGGTTCGTACGGTCCAGCGGGACCTGGTCCGCGTCCGGGCCGGCGCAGGTGACGGTGAGGGTGTCGGCCGGAGTGACCGTCACCTCGTCGTACAGCGACACCGCGAGGAAGACGTTGGCCAGGTCGTGGAACCCGTCCGCCCGGGCCGCGCCCACGGCGAGCTGCACGTTGACCTTGGCGGGGACCCGTACGGTCACGCTCTTCGGCAGGCTCACAGCGCGGGCCTCTCGGCCGCGGGCTTGTTCTCGGCGATCGCCGCGAACTCCTCCACCGTCAGGGACTCCCCGCGCGCCTGCGGGGACACCCCGGCGGCGACCAGCGCCTGCTCGGCGCCCGCCGCCGAGCCGGCCCAGCCGGCCAGCGCGGCACGCAGCGTCTTGCGGCGCTGCGCGAAGGCGGCGTCCACGACGGCGAAGACCTCCGCCTTCGTGGCGGTCGTCTTGATCGGCTCGGCCCGCCGCACCAGCGAGACCAGGCCCGAGTCCACGTTGGGCGCGGGCCAGAACACGTTGCGGCCGATGGACCCGGCCCGCTTCACGTCCGCGTACCAGTTCGCCTTGACCGACGGCACCCCGTACACCTTGTTGCCCGGCTTGGCGGCCAGCCGGTCGGCGACCTCCGCCTGCACCATCACCAGCGTGCGCTCGATGGTCGGGAACCGGTCCAGCATGGTCAGCAGCACCGGCACGGCCACGTTGTACGGCAGGTTCGCGACGAGCGCGGTCGGCGCTGGCCCGGGCAGCTCCTCCACCAGCATCGCGTCGGAGTGCACCAGCGCGAAGCGGTCCTTGCGCTGCGGCATCCGCGCCTCGATGGTGGCGGGCAGCGCCGCGGCCAGGACGTCGTCGATCTCGACGGCGGTGACCCGGTCGGCGGCCTCCAGCAGCGCGAGCGTCAGCGACCCCAGCCCCGGCCCGACCTCGACGACGACGTCGTCGGGCCGTACCTCGGCGGTGCGCACGATGCGGCGCACCGTGTTGGCGTCGATGACGAAGTTCTGGCCCTTCTGCTTCGTCGGCCGTACGCCGAGTACGGCGGCCAGCTCACGGATGTCTGCCGGTCCGAGAAGGGCGTCGGAGGTCGTGCTGGTCGTGCTCTCGGGCTGCTGCTCTGCGGTGCTCACCGGTAAAGCCTACGGCCGCAGTGGGGCCACGGAGTCGCGCCCCGTTGTACGTAGAGCTTCTTCGCCCGGTACGTCTGTTCCTGCCCCGGGGCGTCCTGGGGGCGGCCGGAGCCGCCGAGGCTCTGCCAGGTGCGGACGTCGAACTGGTACAGGCCGCCGTACGTGCCCGAGGCGTCGGTGGCGGAGGGGCGGCCGCCGGACTCGCACTGGGCCAGTGCCGCCCAGTCGAGGCCGTCGGCGCCGGCCACGGAGCTCGGCAGCGGCCTGGTGCCGACTTTGACGAGCTGGGTGACGGGCTCGCGGACGGTCTCCTCGGCGACCATGCGGGGCTGCTGCCGGACCCCGTTGACCGTGCGCAGGACGTACGTGACCCGGCGCGCTCCGGGCCGGCCGGCCCGCTCGACGAGCTCGGTGCCGGCGAACAGGTCGTCGTCCTCGGTCCTCTCGGTCGCGTACGGGATGCGCTCCTCGCGGACCTCGCGGGTGCCGGTGATGCGTAGCACGGTGACGGTCTGGCCGTCGCGCGGGAAGGAGGTGGGCGGCACCGAGGTGGTGTCCTGGCCCTGGAGGGTGATCCCGGCCTGGCCGAGGGCCTCCTGGACGGTGGCGGCGTTGGTGCGGATGGTGCTCTCGCGGCCGTCCGCCATGAAGGTGACGCTGCGCTCGGTGCGGACGGAGAGGGTGAGCCCGGCCCGGGGCACGGGGGCGGTGCGGGGGGCGGAGAGGTAGGCGCCCTCGACGCGGACGCCGAACTGGCGCAGTGCCCCCTCGACGGTGCCGGCGGTGGTCCACGCCTGGCGGCTCTGTCCGTCGAGGGTCAGGCGCAGGGGGCGGCCGTAGCGGACGACGATCTCGTCGCCGTCGTCGAGGGCCTCGGTGCGGGCGGGGGCGACGAGGTCGTGGGGGCCGACGCCGAGGCCTTCGGCGGCGAGGAGTTCTTCGACGTCGTCGGCGAAGGTGTGCAGGGTCCGGGGCTCTCCGTCGACGGTGAGCCGTACGGACTTGTCGGCGGCGACGAAGGCCGTGGTGCCGCCGGCGAGGAAGGCGACGACCAGGGCCTGCGGGACGATCCGCCGCCAGCTGCCCTGGCCCGCGGCGGTCCCGGCGGGGGCGCTGCGGCGGCGCCGCCCGGTGGGGGCGGTGGCGGACGGGGCGGCGGGGCCGGGGTCCGGGCTGCGGCGGCGGCCCGTACCGGGTCCGGGGCCCGCTCCCGGTCCGGGGCCGGCGGGCGCCGCGAGGGCCGTGCCCCCGGGGGGCGCGCGGCGCCGTCCGGTCGGGGCCGGGGGCGGCGCGGCCGCGACCTCGGCGCTCTTGCGGCGCCGGGCGGCCCGCCGGTCCCCGGTGCGCGGGGCGGGCACCACGGCGGGCTCGGGGTCCGGGGCGACCGCCTCGTTCCCGTACACCCCGGTGAAAGGACTCTCGCTCACGACGCTCGCTCCACTGGTCCGGCCCCATCGGTTCGGGCACGGCACCCTAGCGGACGTCCGTCACTCACCAAAGTCGATCGGCTACCCAGCGTGTCGGACGCCCGGGGCGGGTCCGGGGCGGGTCCGGGGGCTCTCAATAATCGAAGGCGCGGGCCGTGTTCGCCGCCAGGGCGGTGGCCATCGCGTCCTCGCCGATCCCCCGCACCGCCGCCATCGCCCGTACGGTCAGCGGAATGAGGTACGGCGCGTTGGGCCTTCCGCGGTACGGCGCCGGGGTGAGGTACGGGGCGTCGGTCTCGACGAGCACCAGCTCCAGCGGGGCCACGGCGAGGGCCTCGCGCAGCGGCGTGGCGTTCTTGAAGGTGACGGTCCCGGCGAACGACATGTAGTACCCGGCGGCGGCGCATTCGCGCGCCATCTCGGCGTCACCGGAGTAGCAGTGGAAGACGGTGCGTTCGGGCGCGCCCTCCTCGCGCAGGATGCGCAGGACGTCGGCGTGGGCCTCGCGGTCGTGGATGACCAGGGCCTTGCCCTGCCGCTTCGCGATCTCGATGTGGGCGCGGAAGGAACGCTCCTGTGCGGCCATTCCGTCGGGTCCGGTGCGGAAGAAGTCGAGGCCGGTCTCGCCGACGGCCTTGACGTGCGCGAGCTTCGCGAGCTCCTCGATCTCGGCCAGCGCCTCGTCGAGCGCTGCCTCGCCGCCGCCGGCCCGCGCCCCCTGGCGGGACCACCCGTCGGGGTCCCCGAGCACGATGCGGGGCGCTTCGTTCGGGTGAAGGGCCACGGCCGCGTGGACGTTCTCGTACGCGGCGGCGGTCTCGGCCGCCCAGCGGGACCCCTTCACGTCGCAGCCGACCTGGACGACGGTGGTCACGCCGACCGAGGCGGCCTTGGCGAGGCCCTCCTCGACGGTGCCGCGCTGCATGTCCAGGTGGGTGTGGGAGTCCGCCACCGCCACCCGGAGGGGTTCGGGCAGCGGCGGCGGGGTGTCCTTGGAGGCGTCCTTGGCGGCGTCCTTGGCGGCAGTGCTCATGGGGCCGATCTTATGACCGGGTCCTCATGACCGGCGGAAGAGCCTCATCAGCCGGGAGAGCCAGCCCCCGCGCTCCCCGTCACCGTCCGCCGGGACGGGCCCGGGGGCGTCGTGCAGCGGGGCCTTGCGCTGCTTCGGGGCGCGCGGGACGTTCGCGCCGGCCGGCACCGGGCCGGCGATCCCGGGCGAGATGCGGTGGTGGTAGAGCTTGTCGATGGTGCCGAGCACCGAGGACACCTGGCCTTCGCGCATGATCCGCACCACGTGCCCGTCGCAGTTGTGGCAGGTCGGGTTCGACAGCGGGGAAGGGACCCGCTCGCCCTGGACGGTGTAGATGATGAAGGGCTGGCCCTTGCCGTCGACGTGGTGCTCGATCTCGTAGCCCTGCTCCCAGGCGTAGCCGCACTTCATGCACGCGAAGGAGTAGGCCTCGTGCACGGTGTGCACACCAGGCTTCGGCACGGAGACGGGTACGGCCACTGCGGGCGCGGGTACGGGTACCGAGGTGTCTGCGATCTCACTCATGCCAGCTCCTCTTGTTCCACTGGTGCCATTGCCAGTGGACGCCTCTTCGGGCGGGAGCGCATCAGGCCCTGTCTAGTGTTGGACCGCCTTTGGGCGACTCATGTCCCAAGGCGCCCGGTGCGCGGTCTGAGCTTTGCTTTTCAGGTTAGCTCTTTACCGTCTTACAGCACCTTTTGAGCCGCATTCTTTGCCGCGACGACCGCGTCGAAGACCTCCCGCTTGGGTACTCCCGCCTCGGCCGCGACCGCCGCGATGGCTTCTTTTCGCCGCTCCCCGGCCTCCTCGCGCACCCGCACCCGGCGCACCAGCTCCTCGGCGTCCACATCGCCGGGCCGGGCCGCCGGTGCGCCCTCCACGACGACGGTGATCTCGCCGCGGACGCCCTCGGCGGCCCAGGCCGCCAGCTCGCCGAGCCCGCCGCGCTTGACCTCCTCGTACGTCTTGGTCAGCTCGCGGCACACGGCCGCCCGCCGGTCGGCGCCGAAGACCTCGGCCATCGCGGCGAGGGCGTCGTCGAGCCGGTGCGGGGCCTCGAAGTAGACGAGCGTGCGGCGCTCGCCCTCGACCTCGCGGAGCCGGCCGAGGCGCTCGCCCGCCTTGCGCGGCAGGAACCCCTCGAAGCAGAAGCGGTCCACCGGCAGCCCCGACAGGGCGAGCGCGGTGAGCACCGCGGACGGCCCGGGCACGGCGGTGACCTTGATGTCCTTCTCGACGGCGGCGGCGACCAGGCGGTAGCCGGGGTCGGAGACGGACGGCATGCCGGCGTCGGTCACCAGCAGCACCCGCTTGCCCTGCTCCAGCGCCTCGACCAGCTCCGGGGTGCGCGCCGATTCGTTGCCCTCGAAGTACGAGACGACGCGCCCGGTGGTGTGCACGCCGAGCCCCTGGGTCAGCCGGCGCAGCCGCCGGGTGTCCTCGGCGGCGATCACGTCGGCGCGCTCCAGCTCGGCCGCGAGCCGCGGCGGGGCGTCGGCGAGGTCGCCGATCGGGGTGCCGGCGAGCACGAGCACGCCGGCGGATCCCGCCGCGCCTGCGGAACCTGCGGAACCTTCCGGAGAAGAGGCCGGGGCGGAGGCGGAAGCGGGGGTTTCGGAGCCGGTGGGCTGGTCAGTCGTCACCCGCCCATCCTCTCAGCCGTCCCACCCGGCACACGTCATCCGTCCGACCGGGAAACACGCCGTCCGTCCCACCCGGCACACGCATCGACGGTCCCCGGCGCTGGGGTTCGCACAGGTGCGTTCCCTACGATGACCCGGTGACCAGTACCGCGACGCCGCCGCCCAGCCCCGCGGGGGCCCCGCCCGCCCCTTCGGCGGGGCGCGTAGACCAGCCGTCCACCTGGCTGCGCCGCCTGCGCGGCTTCGGCTACGCGCCGCCCGCCGAAGCCCGGCGCGCGGGCACCCGGCACGCGGACGCCCCGAGTCCGGACGTCCGCGCCCGCCTGGTGCCCCCGTACGCCCGGCCCTCCGTGCAGCTGTGGACGGCGCTCGGCGTCCCGCTCTCCGCGGCGGGCACCTGGCAGCGCGTGCTGGCGTGGGCGGGGCCCGTGCTGGTGGCGCTGGTGGCCGGGGTGCTGCGCTTCGTGCACCTGGGCAGCCCGAAGGCGGTGATATTCGACGAGACGTACTACGCCAAGGACGCCTGGGCCACGATCCGGCAGGGCTACGAGGCGAGCTGGCCCAAGGACATCGACAAGTCGATCCTCGCCAACCCCGACGGGGTCGCCCTCCCACTGGACCCCGGGTACGTCGTGCACCCGCCGGTCGGCAAGTGGGTCATCGGGCTCGGCGAGTGGATGTTCGGCTTCACCCCGTTCGGCTGGCGGTTCATGACGGCGGTGCTCGGCACGCTGTCGGTGCTGATGCTGTGCCGGATCGGGCGCCGCCTCTTCCGCTCCACCTTCCTGGGCTGCCTGGCGGGCGCGCTGCTCGCGGTGGACGGCCTGCACCTGGTGATGAGCCGGACCGCGCTGCTCGACCTGGTGCTGATGTTCTTCGTGCTCGCCGCGTTCGGGGCGCTGCTGATCGACCGGGACAAGGCCCGGGCCAGACTGGCGGACGCGCTCCCGGTGGACGAGGAGGGGCGCACCCGCCCGGACGTCACCGTCGCCGAGACGCTGCGCCTGGGCTGGCGCCCGTACCGGATCCTGGCGGGCGTCTGTCTGGGGCTGGCGTTCGGCACGAAGTGGAACGGCCTGATCGTGCTGGCGTTCTTCGGCGTGCTGACCGTCCTGTGGGACGCGGCCGCGCGCCGCACCGCGGGCGCGGGCGCCCCGTACGCGGCGATGCTGCGCCGCGACGCGCTGCCGGGCTTCCTGTCGACGGTGCCGGTGGCGATCGCGGTGTACCTGGGCTCGTGGACCGGCTGGATCCTGTCCCCCGACAACGGCAAGGGCGGTTACTTCCGGGACTGGGCGGCCAAGAACGACCAGCACAGTTCGCTGTCGTTCCTCCCGGAGTGGCTGCGCAGCCTGTGGCACTACGAGACCGAGGTCTACAAGTTCCACGTCGGCCTGACCTCGGGCCACACGTACGAGTCGAACCCGTGGAGCTGGCTGGTCCTGGGCCGGCCCGTCTCCTATTTCTACGAGTCCCCCGATCCGGGGACGGACGGCTGCCCCGCGACGGAGGCGGGCAAGTGCGCCCGCGAGGTGCTGGCCCTGGGCACCCCGCTGCTGTGGTGGGCGGGCTGCTTCGCGCTGCTGTACGTGCTGTGGCGGTGGTTCTTCCGCCGTGACTGGCGGGCGGGCGCGATCGCGTGCGCGCTGGGTGCGGGCCTGCTGCCCTGGTTCAACTACCAGGAACGGACCATCTTCTTCTTCTACGCCGTGGTCTTCGTCCCGTACCTGTGCCTGGCGGTGGCGATGATGATCGGCGCCCTGCTGGGCCCGTCGGGTTCGACGGAACGCAGGCGCGCGCTGGGCGCGATCGCGGCGGGCGTCCTCGTCCTCCTCATCATCTGGAACTTCATCTATTTCTGGCCGATCTACACGGGCCAGACGCTCCCGATGGACTCCTGGCGCGGCCGCATGTGGCTGGACACCTGGGTGTAGCGGCCCGCCTCCGCGACGAGCCCGCCCCACCTCTCGCGGGCTTGTCGACGGGCGCCCATGCTGGAAAGAGGAAGAGGTGGTGCGTCATGCGCATACGACGACTGCTCGGCCTCGCTCTTGCCACGGCAACCCTTGCCGGTATGGGTGCCCTTGGTGCCGCGACGGCCCAGGCGGCGGCATCCCCGACCATCACGTCCCCGGAGTGCACGGCCCAGGGCGGAACGGTCCACAACCAGCCCTACAGCGGAACCTGGTGTGTGCTCCCCGACGGCAGCAAGGTGGCGGTCAGTTGACCTGCCGCGGTGTTCCGGTCTGGTAACAAGCTGTACGCGCTCCGTTCGCACAGCGTAAGGTCCGCACCAGAGGTTCTTTGAACACGTTCAGAGAATACGGGGATCTGGGGAGGAACGTACGTGAACGGGGCGGCGAAAGGGGCCATCGTCGGCGGGGTGTTCCTCGCGATGGTGGGCGGGGCCGGGTACGGGGTGTACGCGCTGGTCGGGGACGCCGACGGGGAGGGCAAGAACGGAGACAAGGGCGGCGGCACCACCGCCGCGTCGGCGAAGGGCAGCGGGCCCGTCACCGACAAGGAGGCCGCACAGACCGCGAAGGCCTTCTTCGCCGCGTGGGCAGCCGGGGACGCGCAGGCGGCAGCCGAGTTGACGAACAACGTGCAGGCCGCGCAGACCGCCGTGGCCGACTACCGGGCCAAGGCGTACGTGTCCAAGGCCGTGATCACTCCGGGGGCGCAGACGGGCACGACCATCCCGTTCGCCGTCGCCGCGGAGATCACGTTCGAGGGCGCCACCAAGCCGCTCGCGTACGAGTCCAAGCTGACCGTCGTACGCGGGCTGACCAGCGGGAAGCCGCTCGTCGACTGGCAGCCCTCGGTGATCCACCCGCAGTTGCAGAAGGACGAGAAGCTGCGCGCGGGCGCGCCCGCGGCCCCGCCGGTCAAGGCCGTCGACCGCAACGGCGAGGAGCTCAGCGCCGAGAAGTACCCGTCGCTGCGGCTGGTCCTCGACCAGCTGCGCCAGACGTACGGCGGCAAGCTGGGCGGGAAGACCGGGGCCGAACTGTGGATCGAGCCGGCCGCGCAGGACGCGCCGAAGCGGACCCTGCTGACGCTGGTGGAGGGCGAGCCGCGCACGCTGAACACGTACCTGGACGCCAAGGTGCAGGCGGCGGCCGAGAAGGCCGTCGCCAAGTACCCGGAGTCCTCGGTGGTCGCCGTCCAGACGGGCAACGGGCACATCCTGGCCGTCGCCAACAACCGCAAGGACGGCTTCAACGCGGCGATGGAGGGGCGGCGGGCACCCGGCTCGACGATGAAGGTCGTGACGGCGGCGATGCTGATCGACCGGGGCAAGGCGGCGGCGGACCGGCCGGCGGAGTGCACCAAGGACGTCGCCTGGGGCGGCCGCACCTTCCACAACCTGAACAACTTCGAACTGCCCGGCGCGAACTTCGCGACCAGCTTCGCCAAGTCCTGCAACACCGCCTTCATCAAGCAGATCGACGACGTCAACGACGACCCGGCGCTCGCGAAGGAGGCCCGGGAGGTCTTCGGCCTCGGGCTGGACAACTGGAAGACGGGCATCCGCTCGACGGACGGCCAGGTGCCGGAGGCAACGGGCGCGGAGGCGGCCGCCGAGTACATCGGGCAGGGCCGGATCACCATGAACCCGCTGAACGTGGCCTCGTTCACGGCCACCGCACGCAGCGGGAGCTTCCACCAGCCCCTTCTCGTCTCGCCGGAGCTCGACGGTCGGCCGATCGCGCAGGCGGCGCGGCAGATGAAGCCGTCGGTCCAGCAGCAGCTGGTGCGGATGATGAAGCTGACGGCGACCAGCGGCACGGCGGCCCAGGCGATGAGCTCGGTGGGCGGCTCCGACAAGGGCGCGAAGACCGGCTCGGCGGAGGTCGACGGCGCGGGCAGCCCGGACAGCTGGTTCACGGGCTTCAGCGGCGACGTGGCCGCGGCGGCGATGGTCGAGGCCGGCGGCCACGGCGGCGACGCGGCGGGCCCCTTGGTGGCGTCGGTCCTGAACGCCTCCTGAGGGTCCGGGCTTCCTGACGGTCCGGGGGTCCCGGCCGTCTCCGGGGGTCCCGGCCGCGGCCGGGACCCCGGGGACGGTCAGAGCGAGGCGCGGACCGCCCGCAGCAGGGACTGGGCGCGGGGGTCGGCGGTGACCGACTTGGCGTGGGCGTTCGTCACGTAGCCGAAGGCGATGCCCGTCTCCGGGTCCGCGAAGCCCAGGGACCCGCCCCGCCCCGGATGACCGAACGACCCCGCCGACAGCAGCGGCGACGCTGGGCTGTGCAGCATGTACCCGGGGCCGAAGCGCGTGTTGACCACCAGCACCCGGTCCGGCCCGGACGACAGCTCCGTACCCGCCAGCCGGCGCGTCTGCGGGGTGAACAGCCCCGCGCCGTCCTGCGTGTCGCCCAGCAGCGCCGCGTACACGCCCGCCAGGCCGCGCGCCGTGCCGATGCCCGCCGAGGCCGGGAGTTCGGCCGCCCGGAACTCCGGGGCGTTCTCGTCGGGCAGCGGCGTGATCGCCGCGAACGCCCGCCGGGTCAGCGAGGACGGGTCCGCCCAGGCCTCCGAAACGTTTCTCCGCGGACGCGTCCTGAGCACGCCCGCCGTCTGCGAAGGCGGCTCCACCGGCTCCACCGGCCCCACCCGACCCACGCGCCCCGTCTCCCCCGCCGGCAGGCCGATCCAGAACTCCAGTCCTCGCGGGCCCGTGACCTCCTGGGCCAGCCACTGGCCCAGCGAGGCCCCGGTCACCCTCAGCACCAGCTCCGACAGCAGCCAGCTGTACGTCTGCGCGTGGTAGCCGTGCGCGGAGCCCGGCTCCCAGAAGGCCGGCTGCCCGGCGACCGCTCGCGCCCCCGAGAGACCGTCGACGGCCTCCGCCGGCGTCAGCGGAGCGTCCAGCGCCGGCACGGCCGCCCGGTGCGCGAGCAGGTCCCGTACCCGTGCCCGCTCCTTGCCGCCCGCCTTGAACTCCGGCCAGTACGCCCCCACCGGGGCGTCCAGGTCCAGCAGCCCCCGCTGGTGCAGCAGCAGCGGTACGACGGCGGCCACGCCCTTGGTGGCCGAGCGCACCACCTGCGCGGTGCCGGCCGCCCAGGGCTCGCCGCCGGCGCCCCCGTCCACGTCCTTCGGGCCCGCCCACAGGTCCACGGCCTTGCGGCCGTCCCGGTACACGGCCACCGCCGCGCCCCGGTCCCCGAGCACCTCGAAGTTGCGTACGAAAGCGTCCCGGACGGCCTCGAAGCCCGCCGTCACCTCACCCTGGATCTCCACGAGCGGTCCAACAACCACCCGGTCGGACTTATGCCACCGACACCGAGCGCGGGTCGAACCCGAACGGCAGCTCCAGCCGGTGCGCCCGCATCAGCTCCTCGTCGCACAGCAGGTCCTGCGTGCGCCCGTCGGCCGCGATGACCCCCTCGCTCAGGATCACCGACCGCGGGCACAGCTCCAGCGCGTACGGCAGGTCGTGGGTCACCATCAGCACCGTCACGTCCAGCGAGCGCAGGATGTCGGCGAGCTCACGCCGCGAGGCCGGGTCGAGGTTCGACGAGGGCTCGTCCAGCACCAGGATCTCCGGCCGCATGGCCAGTACGGTCGCCACCGCGACCCGGCGGCGCTGCCCGAACGACAGGTGGTGCGGCGGGCGGTCCGCGAAGGCCTCCATGCCGACCTGCTCCAGCGCCTCCCGGACCCGCGCCTCCAGCTCCGCGCCCCGCATCCCGGCGGCCGCCGGCCCGAAGGCCACGTCCTCCCGCACGGTCGGCATGAACAGCTGGTCGTCCGGGTCCTGGAAGACGATGCCGACCCGGCGCCGGATCTCGGCGAGGTTCCGCTTCTCGACCGGCAGCCCGGCCACCGTCACGGTGCCGACCCCGCCGCCGAGGATGCCGTTGAGGTGCAGCACCAGCGTGGTCTTGCCGGCGCCGTTCGGGCCGAGCAGGGCCACCCGCTCGCCCTGTCCGACGGTCAGGTCCACGCCGAAGAGGGCCTGGTGCCCGTCCGGATAGGCGTACGCGAGGCCGGAGACGTCGAGGGAGGCAGGAGGGACGGAGGGGGAGGGAGAGGGAGTCACAGGGTCCATCCCATCAGACAGACGGCGAGCGCCGCCGCCGGGAGTACGGCCGCGTACGCCCACTGGGCGCGCGTGGCCACGACTTCGTCGATCACCGGCATCGAGCCGGCGTAGCCGCGGCTGACCATCGCGAGGTGGACCCGCTCGCCGCGTTCGTAGGAGCGGATGAACAGGGCTCCGGCGGTCTTGGCCAGCACTCCCCAGTGCCGGATCCCGCTGGCCTCGAACCCGCGCGAGCGCCGGGCGATGGACATCCGCCGCAGCTCGTCGGTGATCACGTCGCCGTACCGGATCATGAAGGAGGCGATCTGCACCAGCAGCGGCGGCAGCTTCAGCCGCTGGAGTCCGAGCAGCAGCGCCCGCAGCTCCGTGGTCGAGGCGAGCAGGACGGACGCCGCGACCCCGAGCGTGCCCTTGGCCAGGACGTTCCAGGCGCCCCACAGGCCCGAGACGCTCAGCGACATGCCGAGCACCTCCACCCGCTCGCCCTGCGCCACGAACGGCATGAGCACGGCGAAGGCCACGAACGGGACCTCGATCAGCAGCCGCCGCAACAGGAAGCCGGCCGGGATCCGGGCCGCGGCCGCGACGGCCGCGATGAGGACGGCGTACAGCCCGAAGGCCCACACCGCCTCGCGCGGTGTGGAGACGACGACCACGACGAAGGCGAAGGCCGCGGCCAGCTTGCAGTGCGGCGGCAGGGCGTGGATCGGCGAGTGCCCGTGCCGGTAGAGCTTGTGGGCGTGGCCCGCGCCCATCTCAGACCGCCGTGGAGGCGGTCGAGGAGGTGGAGGCGGCCGTCAGGTCTTCCGCGCGCCGGCGGCGTACGGTCCAGAAGATCCCGGTGCCGACGGCCACGGTCGCGCCGACGCCGATGACCCCGGCGAGGCCGCCGGAGAGTCGGGCGTCGCCGACGTCCTTGACGCTGTAGTCGGCGAGCGGGGAGTCGGCGGTGGCGTGCTCCTTGACGTTCTGGTCGATGCCCTTGTCGGCGGCGACCTTCTCCAGGCCGTCGGGGCTGGTGGAGGCGTAGAAGGAGACGAACCCGGCCAGGACCAGGGCGGTGATCAGACCGGTGATCCACACGGGCTTCGTGGAGCGGGCGGCGGCGGGCGCCGCGACCGGAGCCGCCGACGGGGCGTCGACCAGCTCGCCGCCGACCCGCAGCTTCAGCGGCGCGGCCAGCCCGCGCGCCCCGTGCACCAGGTCCGGCCGTACGGCCAGTACGGCGCCCACGGTCGCGGCGGTGATGACGGCCTCGCCGATGCCGATCAGGACGTGCACGCCGACCATCGCGGTGAACACCTTGCCGAGCGGGACGTCGGTGGTCCCGCCGAGGGCGTACAGGAGGGTGAACATGACGGCCGCGCCGGGCACCGAGAGCAGTGCTCCGGCGAAGGCGGCGACGGTGACCGAGCGCCGGGTGTCGGGCAGGAGCTTCAGCAGCCCGCGGAAGACGGCGTACGCGACGACCACGGTCACGACGGCCATGTTCATGACGTTGACCCCGAGGGCGGTCAGCCCGCCGTCGGCGAACAGGACGCCCTGCATGAGCAGCACCACGGACACGCACAGCACACCCGTGTAGGGGCCGACGAGGATCGCGGCGAGCGCCCCGCCCAGCAGGTGCCCGCTGGTGCCGGCGGCCACGGGGAAGTTCAGCATCTGGACGGCGAAGATGAAGGCGGCGACGAGACCGGCCAGCGGGGCCGCACGCTCTCCCCCAGAGCCTTCGGCCTGGGAGGTGCCCCCAAGCTCTCGGCGGGCGCCGCGCAGGCTCACGGCCACCGCACCCGCGGCGGCGACACCTGCGGCGATGGAGACGGGGGCGTCGATGAAGCCGTCGGGCACATGCATGGGGCTGCTCCGCTTCCTGCGGTCTTTGAGCTGACAAAATCTTTAACCGCTTAAGAATAGTGCCCAATTGCAAACTGTTGGCAAGAGCGTCCACACCACAAATACCTCCGCGCGGATTCGTGGGAATGTGCGAGGCTGGGGGCAATAAGGACTTATATGTCCCGATTAGAGGAGTCTTGTCGTGTCAGCCACCGCCGAGAATCCCCCCGCGGCCGCAGCCGCCACCGCCGTCGCCACCGCCGTCGCCACCGCCGTCGAGGACCGCGTCACCGCCCGCGTGATCAGCGACGACCCGCTCTTCCGGAAGATCCCGGTCGCCCTGCGCTTCGCCCCCGCGGAGCCGCTCGCCGTACGGATCGTCTTCCCCGCCGGGCTCTCCCCCGAGGGCACCGACAACGAGTGGGTCTTCCCCCGGGCCCTCCTCGAAGCAGGCTTGCAGGCGCCGACCGGCACCGGCGACGTACGCGTCTGGCCCTGCGGCCGCGTCCAGGCGGTCGTCGAGTTCCACTCCCCCGAGGGCGTCGCGGTGATCCAGTTCGACATCGCCGCGCTGCGCCGCTTCCTGCGCCGTACGAACGCCGCCGTCACCCGGCAGGCGTAACGGGACCGGACGAAACGGACCCGGACGAAACGGGACCGGCGCACAACGGGATCAGCGCACAACGGGCCCGGCCCCGCACCTGAGATCAGGTGCGGGGCCGGGCCCGTTGTGGATCGGGGTCGGGTCAGGCGTTGACCAGCTCGCGGTCCTTGTCCGGTCCCTCCGCGGACCCGGCGGAACCTTCGAGGTGCTTGCGCAGGCTCTCGCCCTCCACGTCCACGTTGGGCAGCAGCCGGTCCAGCCAGCGCGGCAGCCACCAGGCCTTGTGGCCGAGCAGCGCGAGCACCGCCGGGACGATCGCCATGCGGACGACGAAGGCGTCGAAGAGGACGGCGATCGCGAGCCCGAAGCCGATCATCTTGATCATCTGCTCGCTGGCGCCGATGAAGCCCGAGAACACCGCGATCATGATGACGGCGGCCGCCACGACCACCCGCGCGCTGTACTGGAAGCCGGTCACGATGGCCTGGCCCGGGCGCTCGCCGTGGACGTACGCCTCACGCATGCGGGTGACGAGGAAGACCTCGTAGTCCATGGCCAGACCGAAGACGACGCCCACCATGAAGATCGGCATCATGCTCATGATCGGACCGGTCTGCTCCACCCCGAAGAGCGAGCCGAGCCAGCCCCACTGGAAGACCGCGACGACCGCGCCGAGGGCGGCGACCACCGAGAGCAGGAAGCCGAGGGCCGCCTTGAGCGGAACCAGGATCGAGCGGAAGACCAGCATCAGCAGCAGGAAGGCGAGACCGACCACGAGCGCCAGGTAGGGCAGCAGCGCGTCGTTCATCTTCTGCGAGAAGTCGATGTTCATCGCGGTCGCGCCGGTGACGAGGACGTCATCGCCGCTGCCGTCGCGGATCTCGTGGACCAGGTTCTCGGTCTCCACCGAGGACGGGCGGTCCTTCGGGAACACCGTGATCACCGCGGCGTCGCCGTCCTGGTTCGGGGTCGGCGGGGTGACCACGGCCACGCCCTCCAGGCCCTTGATCCGGTCGACCGTGTCGTTGGCGAGCTTCTTGTCGCCGTCGACGACCACCATCAGCGGGCCGTTGAAGCCCGGGCCGAAGCCCTCCGACAGCAGGTCGTACGCCTTGCGCTGGGTGGTGGAGACCGGCTGGGCGCCGTCGTCCGGCAGGCCCATCTCCAGCTTGCTCGCCGGGATCGCGATGGCGCCGAGGCCGATCACACCGACGAGCAGCACCATGACCGGGCGGCGCAGGACGAAACGGGCCCAGCGCGTGCCGCCGTTGGCCTTGGGCTCGGCGCCGGCCGGCTTGCCCTTGCCGAACAGCCTGCTCTTCTTTCCGGCGGGCAGGACCTTCTTGCCGGCGAAGCCCAGGATGGCCGGGACCAGCGTCAGCGCGACGAGGACGGCGATGACCACGGTGCCCGCGGCCGCGAAGCCCATCTTGGTCAGCATCGGGATGTTGACGACGGCCAGGCCCACGAGGGCGATGACCACGGTGAGACCGGCGAAGACGACGGCGGATCCGGCGGTTCCCGCAGCCCGGCCGGCGGCCTCGTCCCGCTCGTGGCCCTCGGCGAGCTCCACGCGGTAGCGGGAGACGATGAAGAGCGCGTAGTCGATGCCGACCGCGAGGCCGATCATCATCGCGAGGGTGGAGGTGGTGGTGCCGAGGTCCAGCACGTTGGCGAGCGCGGTGATGGAGGAGACGCCGATGCCCACGCCGATGATCGCGGTCAGCAGCGGCAGCCCGGCCGCGATCAGCGAGCCGAAGGTGATGACGAGCACGATCGCCGCGATCAGGATGCCGACGATCTCGCCGGAGCCGGTCTCGGGGGCCGTCATCAGGGCGTCGCCGCCGATCTCGACGGTGAGCCCGGCGGCCCGGGCCGCGGTGCCGGAGTCCTTGAGCGCGTCGCGCGTCTCGTCCTTCAGCTCCATGCCGCTGACGTTGTACTTGACGCTCACGTACGCGGTGGAGCCGTCCTGGCTCACCGCCTGGGCCTGGTACGGGTCGGCGACCGAGGCGACCTGGGCCTTGCCCGGGCCGTCCTTCAGGCCGGAGACGATCTTCCCGACCTCGGTCTTGTTCTTCTCGTCGTTGACCGAGGAGCCCGCGGGCGCCTTGACGACGATGCGGGCGGTGGCGCCGTCGGCGGCCATGCCCGGGAACTTCTTGTCCAGCACGTCGAAGGCCTTCTGGGCCTCCGTGCCGGGTATCGAGAACGATCCGGAGGTGGGTGCGGACGCCGTCGCCGCGCCGAAGCCGGCGGCGAACAGCAGCGCCACCCACAGGAGGGCGACGAGGCCGCGGCGCCGGAAGGCGCCCCTGCCGAGTCGGTAGAGGAAGGTAGCCACGGAGGCGGTTCTCCCGTTCAGGTCGTGGTGGATCCGGGACGGATCAGGGCGTGGAGAGCCGGCCCGACGACGAGAGCGGCGTGTCAGGAGCAGCAGGAAGGAGTCGCGAGTCCGAGGGGAGAAGGACTCAGACGCCGAGGGCGGGGAAGACCACGGAGTCGATGAAGTCGGCGAGGAACGCCTGGTCCACGGATCGGTCCTCCATCAGCGGCAACGCGATGAAGGCGCCGATCAGCATGTGCGGCACGAAACGGACGGCGGGGCAGTCCGGGGCGATCTCTCCCCGCTCCACTCCGCGCCGCAGGATCTCGTCGAGGCCGGAGATCTCCGGCTCCATGAGCAGCCTGCGCAGTGCCTGGTGCAGTTCGGGGCTCTCGTGGACGGCGTGGGCGAGGCCCCGCAGCAGTGCGGTGTCCTTCGCCATCTGCGCGTTGTCGGAGAGCTCGACCATGCGGTGGAAGTCGCCGCGCAGCGAGCCCGTGTCGATCTCCCGGAGGGAGGTCGGCTGGGTGCACCGCAGGGCCCTGGCGACCAGCTCGGGCTTGCTCCCCCACTGGCGGTAGAGGGTGGCCTTGCTGGACTTGGTACGGGCGGCGACCGCGTCCATGGTCAGCGCCTCGTAGCCGACCTCGCGGAGGAGGTCGAGGACCGCCTCGTGGAGCTCGGCCTCCCGCTCGGGGGTGATCCGGCTGCGCCGCGACGAGACCTCTGGCGAGACTTCTTCGGACATCTCCGGCACCTCCCTTGCGAACGAAACTGTTTCGTACACCGATGACGATACCCCTGCCCTGAACGAAACGAAACCGTTCCGTTTCGTTTCGGCGCGTGGCGTGGGTCACCTGTCGCGGCCATGGATCACCTGTACGAGTTGCCAGGCCCCCTCGGCGCGGAAAGCATTGTGGGGTGAGTCACGACGGCGCGTACCTCCGCTTCCCGCACCTCCACGACGATCTGCTGTGCTTCGCGACCGAGGACGACCTCTGGGTCGCCCCGCTGGTCCCCGAAGGCGAGACGCCCGGCCGGGCCTGGCGGATCACCGTGGACCGGACCAGGGTCGGCCACCCCCGGTTCTCCCCCGACGGCCGGCACATCGCCTTCACGAGCTGGCGCAGCCTCGACCCCGAGATCCACCTCGCCCCGGTGGCCGGCGGTCCGGCCCGCCAGCTCAGCTACTGGGGCGCCACCGACACCCGGGTCTGCGGCTGGACCCCGCCCGACAAGGACGGCCACAGCGACATCCTCGCCGTGTCCTCGCACGGCCAGCCCTTCTCGTACTACGCCTGGGCCTACAGCGTGCCGACCGACGGCTCGCCCGGCGGCAAGCTCCCCTGGGGACCGGTCTCCGACATCGCGGTCCACGAGGAGGTCCGCGACGGGGAAGGCACCGGGGAGCGGCGCACCCTGCTGCTGACCGGCAAGCCCCCGCACGAGCCCGCCGCCTGGAAGCGCTACCGCGGCGGCGCCACCGGCCGGCTGTGGCTGCACGGCAAGCGGCTGCTGGAGCACATCGAGGGCCACCTCGACGCCCCGATGTTCGTGGACGGCCGGATCGCCTTCCTCTCCGACCACGAGGGCATCGGCAACCTGTACTCCTGCCTGCCCGACGGCACCGACCTGCGCCGGCACACCGACCACGAGGAGTTCTACGCCCGGCACGCCTCCAGCGACGGCTCCCGCGTCGTCTACCAGTGCGGCGGCGACCTCTGGCTCGTCGCCTCGCTCGCCCCCGGGGCCGTCCCGCGCCGGCTCCGGATCCGGCTGGGAGGTCCGCGGGCGGGCCGCCGTACGTATCAGATCCCGGCCGCCAGCCACGTCGACTCGCTCTCCGTCGACGCCACCGGGCGGGCCAGCGCGGTCGTCATCCGCGGCAGCCTGTACTGGCTCACCCACCGCGACGGGCCCGCCCGGACCATCGCCGACACCCCGGGCGTACGGGTGCGGCTGCCCGAGATGCTCGGCAGCAGCGGGCAGGTCGCGTACGTGACGGACGCGGAGGGCGAGGACGCGATCGAGATCGCCTACCTCCCGCGGGCCTCCGGGGACCGGGAGCCGCGCCGGCTGGCCTCCGGCGAGCTGGGCCGCGTACTGGAACTGCTCTCCGATCCGGACGGGGAGCGGCTCGCGATCGCCTCCAACGACGGGCGGCTGCTGCTCATCACCGTGCCCGACGACGAGGCCGGCGCCTCGGGGAGCGCGGAGTCCGGCGGGGAGGTCACCGAGCTGATCCGGTCCGTCAACGGGCCCGTCACCGACCTGGCGTTCTCGCCCGACGGGGACTGGCTGGCCTGGTCGCACCCGGGCATCGGGCGCTCGCTGCGGCAGATCAAGATGGCCCGGATCTCCGGCCCGGGGCCCCACTCCATCGTGGACGTCACCAACGGCCGCTTCGAGGACGAGAACCCGGTCTTCACCCGCGACGGCCGCTACCTGGCCTTCCTCTCGTGGCGCGGTTTCGACCCGGTGTACGACGTGCACACCGGCGACCTGTCCTTCCCCCTGGGCTGCCGCCCGTACCTGGTGCCGCTGTCCTCGGCGACCCCCTCGCCGTTCGCGTTCACCCCCGACGGGCGTCCCGCGGCGGGCGGCCTCGACCCGGGCGAGGGCGAGCCCACCGAGGGCGAGGGCGCGGTCATGGTGGAGGTGGAGGGGCTGGAGAGCCGCGTCACCCCGTTCCCGGTGACGGCGTCGAAGTACTCGGCCCTGTACCCGGTCAGCGGCGGCGGGCTGGTGTGGCTGCGCTGGCCGATCTCGGGCGCGCTCGGCGAGACCTTCGCCAACCCGACCGACACCAGCGGCAAGCCCACGCTGGAGCACTTCGAGATCACCAAGGCGCGCAAGAGCGAACTGGCCTCCGCGCTGGACTGGTTCGCGGTCAGCGGCGACGGCACCCGGCTCGTCATCAACGACGACGGCGACCTGCGCGCGGTCCCGTCGACCGAGTCCGGCGACAGCGACTCCACCGTCTACCTGGACCTGCGGCGCATCCTGCACGAGGTGGACCCCGCCGCCGAGTGGCGCCAGGCCTTCGAAGAGGCCGGCCGGCTGATCCGCGCGTACTTCTGGGAGCCGGGCATGTGCAACATCGACTGGGACGGGGTGCTGCGCCAGTACCGCCCCCTGGTCGAACGGGTCGCCTCGCCCGACGAGTTCGCGGACCTGCTGCGCGAGGTGCTCGGCGAGCTCGGCACCTCGCACGCGTACGTCTCCCCCGCGCGCCGCAACGAGGGCCCGCCGCACTACCACCGGCCCATCGGCCTGCTCGGCGCCAACCTCGTCCCGCGCGAGGAGGGCTGGGTGCTCGCACGGATCCTGCCGGGCGAGTCCTCCGACTCCAAGGCCCGCTCCCCGCTCGCCGGCACCGGCATCCGGGAGGGCGCCGTCCTCACCCACGTCGACGGGCGGCCGGTGGACCCGGTGGCCGGGCCCTATCCGCTGCTCTCGGCGGCGGGCGGCACCACGGTCGAGCTGACCTTCAAGCCCGCCGAGGGCGAGGGCCGGGGCCTGGCGCGGCGGGTGGCGATCGTGCCGCTGATCGACGAGCGGCCGCTGCGCTACCAGGACTGGGTGTCCAAGCGGCGCGCGGTGGTCCGCGAGGTCAGCGGCGGCAAGTGCGGCTACCTGCACATCCCCGACATGGGCGGCTCGGGCTGGGCGCAGTTCAACCGGGACCTGCGGATGGAGATGTCCCGGCCCGCGCTGATCGTGGACGTACGCGGCAACGCGGGCGGCCACATCAGCGAGCTGGTGGTGGAGAAGCTGACCCGCTCGATCCTCGGCTGGGACCTGACGCGCAACGCCCAGCCGGTCAGTTACGCCTCCAACGCGCCCCGCGGTCCGATCGTGGCGCTGGCCGACGAGGCGACCTCCTCGGACGGGGACATGATCACGGCGGCCTTCAAGCTGCTCGGGCTCGGGCCGGTGGTCGGCCAGCGCACGTGGGGCGGGGTGGTCGGGATGACCGGCCGGCACACCCTGGGCGACGGCACGGTGATCACGGTGCCGATGAACGCCGCCTGGTTCCCGGAGTACGGGTGGTCGGTGGAGAACCACGGCGTGGAACCGGACCTCGCGATCCTGCGGACTCCGCTCGACTGGGCGGAGGGCCGGCACGCGCAGCTGGACGACGCCGTGTTCCTGGCGCTGGAGCTGCTGGAGCAGGAGCCGGCCGCGGTGCCGCCGGGGTACGCGGACGTACCGGACCTGCGGCGTCCGAAGCTGCCGCCGAGGCCGTAGGGGGCACCGGCACGGGGAAGGGGCGCGGCCCGCGCACTGCACGGGCCGCGCCCCTTCCTCACTTCCGTGACGAACTCCGGGCGTCAGAAGTCCCAGTTGTCGTCGAGCTCGTCGTGGACCTTTTCCTTCTTCTTCTTGGCCGGCTCGGAGGCGTGCGCAGCGCGCTGGGACGCCTCGTCCTTCGCGCTCCTGCCGGCCTCGTCGGCCTTGTCCTTGAGCTCGCGCGCCTTGTCCTGGAACTGGTCCTTGATGCCCATGCTGTTCACTCCTGGAGGGGTGTAGGGGACCGGGCTGCGACCAGATTTGCACGAGCGGACAAAGCTCGCATTTCGATCAATGACGCTCCGTGCCCAGCGTGCGCTCCTTCTCGTCGGCGGCGCCCCCGGCCCCCACCAGCCCCCGGGAGACGCTCGTCAGCCGGGGCTCGAAGCGCTTCATCTCCCGCTGTCCGACGGTCGCGATGATCCCGGGCAGGTAGCCGCGCACGCCCTGCATCCCGCGCAGCCACCACTGCGCGTACACGTGCGGCGAGCGCCGCTCGATCCCGGCGACGATCCGGTCCACGGCCGGGCCCAGCGGGTACGTGCGGTTCGACGGCCACGGCAGCCGCTGGCGCAGCTCCCGCATGACCTCGTCCTGGTCGGCCCCGCGCACCATGTCGGTGTCGGTCCAGGAGAGGTAGCCGACCCCCACCTTGACGCCCTTGTGGCCGACTTCGGCGCGCAGGCAGTGCGCGAAGGCCTCGACGCCGGACTTGGAGGCGCAGTACGCGCTCATCATCGGCGCCGGCGTGATCGCGGCGAGCGAGGCGATCTGGAGGAAGTAGCCGCGGCTCTCGGCCAGTACGGGCAGGAAGGCCCGGGCGGTGACGGCCCCGCCGATCAGGTTGACCTCGATCACCCGGCGCCAGGCCTCGGGGTCGGAGTCGGCGAACGGCCCGCCGGCGGCCACGCCCGCGTTGGCGACGACGATGTCGACCTTGCCGAAGCGCTGTTTGACCTCCTCGGCGACCCGGGCCATGGCCTCGTGGTCGGTGACGTCGGCGTGCCAGTGGCCGCTGTCGGTGTGCAGCCGCTCGGAGACCTCCTTGAGGGCCTCGGGCTCCAGCCCCACCAGCGCCACCTTCGCGCCGCGCGCGGAGAGCTTGCGGGCGAGGAGCTCACCGACCCCGCGTGCCGCGCCGGTGACGACGGCGACCTGGCCTTCCAGACTCCTGCTCGCGCTCACGGCGTCTTCTCCTTCGGTTCGTCGGTCACGTTCGCCAGGTGGACGGTCAGCTCGCGTATGGCGCCGGTGACCGCCTCGGGGGCCTCGATCGGGGTCATGTGCCCCATGCCGGTCAGCTCGGTCAGCCCCACGCAGTGCGGCAGCGCGGCGGCGAGGCCCCGGGCGTGCACGATCGGGGTGAGCCGGTCGTTCTTGCCGCCGATCACGGCGGTGGGCACGGTGAGCGCCG
Source organism: Streptomyces sp. WM6372 (assembly GCF_001279655.1). NCBI lineage: Bacteria > Bacillati > Actinomycetota > Actinomycetes > Kitasatosporales > Streptomycetaceae > Streptomyces > Streptomyces sp. WM6372. Next base: position 114,781 of record NZ_LGDB01000014.1, read on the forward strand.
CGAGGTTCGCCTCCAGGTCCAGCCCGGCCAGCACCTCGGACCAGGCGTACCGGACACCGGTGGGGCAGGCGTGGACGATACGGGCGCACGCCTCCACCTTGTCGGGCGCGGAACCGGGGCCCATGGTGGCGTACTTCAGCACCCGCTTGGCGACCGGCGTGACGGGCCCGAGGGGGGCGCGCGCTCCGAGGACCGCGCCGGTGATACGGGTCCGTACGCGCCCCGGGCGCAGGGGCACGACCAGCGATTCCGCGACCAGCCGGGCGCTGCCGGTGCTGCACAGCAGCGCGGCGGCGGTGTGCTCGGCGAACTCCGGCCGCCCGGCGGCGGCCATGATCGTCATCCCGCCCATGGAGTGCCCGGCGACGACTGCCCGCTCGCCGGGGGCCAGGGCGGACCCGAGGACGGCGACGAGGTCGTCGGCGAGGGCGCCGGTGCCGTAGCGGGAGGCGGCGGGACTGCGCCCGTGCCCGCGCTGGTCGTACGCGATGACCCGGTGGTCCTTGGCGAGCTCCCGGATCTGCGCGGCCCAGAAGGCGGTGGAGCAGGTCCAGCCGTGCGCCAGCACCACGGCCGGAGCGCCCTCTTCCCCGTGCTCCTCCACGTGCAGCCGGGCTCCGTCGGCGGAGACCGCGACCAGCTCGCGCCGGGCGGCGGGCGGGGCGTACCGCCCGGAGGTGACGTACGCGGGCCGGCTCACGCGGCGCCCTCCGCGTGCGCGACCGCGCCGCGGACGGCGTCGGCGTCGGCGCCGGCGTCGGTGGCTCCGGCGGTGGCTCCGGCGGCTTCGCGCTCGGCGTCCCGGAGCCGGATGACCTCGTACTCGGACAGGTCCACGCTCCGCGTCTCCTTCCGGAACTCGCCGGTCGTGCCCGGCCAGACCGTCGTGTTGCGCCCCTGCGCGTCCAGGTACCAGCTGGTGCAGCCGCCGGTGTTCCACACGGTGCGCTCCATACGGGTCTGGACCCGCCGGTTCCACTGGTTCACGGCCGAGGGACGGGCCGCGAGCGCGACCGAGCCGCCGAGCACACGGAGCTGGCGCAGGTAGTCCGCCATGTAGTTCAGCTGCGACTCGATCATCAGGATCATCGAGCTGTTGCCGAGCCCGGTGTTCGGCCCGATGATCGTCATCCAGTTCGGGAAGCCGGCCGCCGTCGCCCCGCGCAGCGACTGCATCCCGTCCTTCCAGTGGTCCGCCAGCGTCCGTCCGTCCGCGCCCACCACCCGGTCCGCGATCGGCATGTCCGTGACGTGGAAGCCGGTGCCGAAGACGATCGCGTCCGCCTCCGTCTCCGTCCCGTCGGCGGCGACCAGCGTGTTGCCCCGGATCTCCCGGAGCCCGGAGGCGACCAGGTCCACATTGGGCCGGGCCAGCGCCGGGTAGTAGTCGCTGGAGAGCAGGATCCGCTTGCAGCCGATCCGGTACGAGGGCGTCAGCTTGGCCAGCAGCGCCGGGTCCTTGATCGAACGCGCCATGTTGGCCTTGGCCAGCGACTCGATGAGCCCGAGCTGGTTCGGCCGCTTGGTGAAGGCGCTGACCTGGAGCTCCCGGATCCCCCACAGCAGTCCCCGGCGGGCCGCCCGGGTGAACGGCAGCTGGCGGTGCAGCCAGCGCTCCGCGCCGCTGATGGCCCGGTCGGTGCGCGGCATCACCCACGGCGGTGTCCGCTGGAACAGCGTGAGCCGCCGTACGTCGGGCGCGATGGCCGGCACGATCTGGATGGCCGAGGCGCCGGTGCCGATCATGGCGACGCGCTTGCCGCGCAGGTCGTAGTCGTGGTCCCAGCGCGCGGAGTGGAAGACCTTGCCGGGGAACTCGGCGAGCCCCGGGATCTCCGGCATCTTCGGGTCGGACAGCGGCCCGGTGGCGGAGACCACGACGTCGGCGGTGAGCTCCCCGGACGAGGTCTCGATCTCCCACCTCAGCCGGTCGGCGTCCCAGCGCATCAGCCGGACCTCGGAGTTCAGCCGCACGTGCGGGCGCAGCCCGAAGGTGTCGGCGACGTGCTCCAGGTACGCGCGGATGGCCGGCTGCCCGGAGAACGTCCGCGGCCAATCGGGATTGGGCGCGAAGGAGAACGAGTAGAGGTGGGAGGGGACGTCGCACGCGCACCCGGGATAGCTGTTGTCGCGCCAGGTCCCGCCCACGGAACCGGCCCGCTCCAGGACGACGAAGTCCGTGATCCCCTCCCGCCGCAGCCGTACGGCCGCGCCCAGTCCGCCGAACCCGGACCCGATCACCGCCACTCGTACGTGCTCGCGCCCGCCCATGCCACCGCTCATGCCCGCCGCCTTCCGCAGCCCCACAGCGCAACACTGCCAGCAATCACTGGCACAATCGGGAGACTAGAGCAGCTCCGTACTCATGGGTAGAGGTCGCGCCCGGAAAGTTACTGTCGGTACGCCATAGGCTGCGCCTGTGGAAGACACGGAAGCGGGGACGACAGTGCGTGAATACCGTACGGAGGAACTGGCCGAGGCGGCCGGCATCCCCGTCCGCACCCTGCGCTTCTACCGCGAGCGCAAGCTCCTCCCGCCGCCGCGCCGCGAGGGCCGGATCGCCTGGTACGACGACCACCACCTGGCCCGGCTGCGCACCATCGCGGCCCTGCTGGAGCGCGGCCACACCCTCGGCGGCATCGCCGAGCTGACCGCCGCCTTCGAGAACGGGCGCGACGTGAGCCAGCTCGGCGAACTGCTCGGCATCGGCTGGTCCGAGGAGACCCCCGTACGGCTGACGCCGGAGGCCCTCGCCGACTACTTCGAGGGCGAGGTCACCCCGGAGAACCTGGCGGCCTCCCTGGACCTCGGCTACCTCGCCACCGACGGCGACGAGATCGTGCACGTCAGCCGCCGCCTGCTGGACGTCTCCTCGGCACTGGTCCGCGAGGGGGTCCCGCTCGCGGCGGTGCTGGAGACGGGCCGCCGGGTCCGCGAGCACGCGGACGCGATGGCGGCCCTGTTCACGGAGCTGATATCGGCCCACCTGACGGAGGAGGCGCTGCCGCGGCTGCGCCCCCTCGCCAAGAGCGTGGTGGAGGCGGAGCTCACCATGGCGATGGACCGCCTCCTGGCCTCGGGGGCTCCGTCGGGGGCTCAGGACCCCAGCTCGTAGACCACGGTCACGGGCGCGTGGTCGGACCAGCGCTCCGGGTGCGTCTCGGCCCGCTCGACGAACGCCTTCACGGCCCTGGCGGCCAGCCCCGGGGTCGCGACCTGGAGGTCGATGCGCCACCCGGCGTCGTTGTCGAAGGCCCGCCCCCGGTAGGACCACCAGGAGTACGGCCCCTCGGTGTCGGGGTGCAGGCTCCGTACGACGTCCACGTACCCGGCGGCGTCGTACACCCGCCCGAGCCACTGCCGCTCCTCGGGCAGGAAGCCGGCGTTCTTCCGGTTGGTCTTCCAGTTCTTGAGGTCGGCCTCCTGGTGACAGATGTTCCAGTCACCACAGACGACGACCTCCCGCCCGTCCGCGGCCGCCCGCTCCCTCAAGGCGCTCAGGTAGGGGAGGAACTCACCCATGAACCGGTACTTCTCGTCCTGCTTCTCGGTACCGGCCTCGCCGGAGGGCAGGTAGAGGCTGGCGACGGTGACACCCGGAAGGTCGACCTCCAGGTAGCGTCCGCTCGCGTCGAACTCCTCGCTCCCGAACCCCACCCGCACCCGCTCGGGCTCGCGGCGCGTGTAGAGCGCGACCCCGGCCCGCCCCTTGACGGCGGCCGGCGCGAACACGGTGTGCCAGCCGTCGGGCTTGCGGACCTCCTCCGGAATCTGCCCCTCCTCGGCCCGCACCTCCTGGAGGCAGACCACGTCGGCGTCCGACCCGGCCAGCCACGGGGAGAAGCCCTTCTTGGCCGCGGCGCGGATCCCATTCACATTCACGGAGGTCACAGTGAGCATCCCCGCACCCTAACGGGAGCGTTCCGTACGATGTTCCGATGTCTCACGGGATCCAGCTCCGCGCCGTGCCGTACGACCACCCGGACGCGCTCAAACTCAACGACCAGGTCCAGATCGAGTACCAGGTGCGCTACGGCGGTGAGGGCGATGTCACACCGCTCGACCCGGCGATGTTCGCCCCGCCGAACGGCCTGTACCTGCTGGCGTACGACGCCTCGGGCTCGCCGGTGGCCAGCGGCGGCTGGCGCGGCCAGGAGGAGAACGACGAGGGCTACTCGGACGGCGACGCCGAGCTCAAGCGCATGTACGTCATACCCGAGGCCCGCGGCCTGGGCCTGGCCCGCCGCATCCTGGCCGAACTGGAAGCCGACGCCCGCGCGGCGGGCCGCACCCGCATGGTCCTGGAAACGGGAGACCGGCAACCGGAGGCGATAGCCCTCTACTTCTCCTCGGGCTACGCGCTCTCCGAAAAGTTCGGCCACTACCGCACCTACGACTCCAGCCGCTGCATGGCCAAACCGCTCCACCCCTGATCCCGAGCCCCGGCCGGCCCGCCCCGTCCGGGCCGCCCCGTCCGCTACCGCGGGAGCCACTCCGCCCGGTCCGTCCCCCACCGGGACGGACCCCGCACCCAGTCCCCGAACGGCACCGGCGGCGCCGCGTACCGCAGCACCCCGTACCCCGAGTCCGTCTCCCTCAGCCACGGCTCCGCGGCGTACGCCGTCCCGGCGGGCCCATCGGGCGCGGCCGGCGGAACGTCCCGTACGAGCCACGACGCCGTCCCCGCCAGCGAGAACCGCAAGGACCGCCCGCCCCCCGCGGCCAGCGCCCGCAGCACGCCCGCGGCCGCCAGGTACCCCGTCCCGTGGTCCAGCGCCTGGGCCGGCAGCACCCCGGGCACCCCGCCGGCCCCGTCCGCGTACGCCGCGGCCACCCCGTACCCCGCCTGCACCAGCGAGTCGAACCCCCGCCGCCCCGCCCACGGCCCCTGCCACCCCCACGCGCACAGCTGCGCCACCACCAGCCCGGGCCGGCGCTCCAGCAGCTCCTGCGCGCCGAGTCCGTACCGCTCCAGCGCCCCCGGCCGGTACCCGGTCACCACCACGTCGGCCTCGGCCAGCAGTCCCTCGAAGACCGCCCGGTCCCCCGCGTCCGCGAGGTCCAGCAGCGCCGACCGCTTCCCGAAGCCGGTGTCCGCGTTCGCGTCGTCCGGCTCCGCCGGCAGCGGCGGGTCGATCCGCAGCACGTCCGCCCCCAGCAGCCCGAGCGTCCGCGTCGCGACGGGTCCCGCGATCACCCGCGTCAGGTCCAGCACCCGCACCCCGGCCGCGGGCAGCGCCCCCGGCCCGAGCTCCCGCCCGGCGCCCCCGGACGCCCGCACCTCCGCCAGCGGCTGCGGATCCCCGTACTCCGCCGCCACGGCGACGGCCAGCCCGCCCTCCCCGTACACGAGCTCCTGCACCTCGACGGCCCCGCGCCCCGCCACCGCCTCCCGCAGCGCCCCGGGGGTCGCGGACGGCAGCCCCAACGCCCGTACCAGGGCCTCCCGGTGGTGCGGATAGTTGGCGTGCGTCCGCACCCACCCGTCCGCCGCCCGCCAGAACCCCGACAGCGGCGCGAAGTTCACCGGCTCGCGCCCCGCCACGCGCAGGTGCCGCTCGCTGACGAACGCGGTGGCCACGGCCCCCTCGTCCACCACCAGCGGCTCCACGTCCTGCGCCGCGCCCCCGCCCCGTACCGCGGCCAGCTCCGCCGCGGCCAGCGCGCACACCCCCACCGTGGCCCGCGCCAGCTCCCGTACGGGCAGCGGCCCCTCCCCCAGCCCGCTCGCACCCCGGTAGGCCACCCGCCCCACCTGCCCGGCCGCCCCGCCGAGCGCACCCCACGCCTGCGCCGTCCCGCCGTCGTAGATCACCATGGCCCCATTCTCCGTGCCGCTCCCCCACGCGGAAGGGTCCCGCCCGATCGTGCGATCGGACGGGACCCTCGTCGGCGCGGGAGCGGTCAGATCCCGTCGCCCTGGCGGTACCAGCGCTGGTCGTCGTTGTTGTTGCAGTCCCACTGGATGAGGTTGGCGCCCTGGTTGGTGGCGGCGCCGTACACCCCGAGGCACTTGCCGGAGTTGCGGTTGACCAGGCGGAACGTTCCACCGGGCTGGTTCGTGTCCATCCACCACATCTGGTCGGCGTTCCCGTTGCAGGCCCACGCCACCGCGTCGGTGCCCTTGTCCGTGCTGCCGCCGTAGATGCCCAGGCACTTGCCCGCACGGTTCGTGACGGTGATGTAGCCGTTGTCCTTCAGGTCGAACTTCCACAGCTGGTCCGGGTTCCCGTTACAGCCCCACTGGATCGCCTCGATCCCGGTGTAGGACCAGATCCCCATGCACAGGCTCGAGTTCGCATTGCGGATCGACTTGCTGCCCGAAGGCAGGGCGGAGGCCGACGGAGCCGCGGCCAGCGCCGCGGCCGCCACCATCGCCGTCCCGGCCGCGACAACCGACATGCTTTTCATCATACTTGCCATGACATTCCCCCAATTGGCGTTGCTTGCCCGTCCTTTGGATCATCTCAGACGACAAACGCCACTCGATCGGGCGACACGCCGCGCCCGACCCTCCTGGCGCCGGAAGTCCGGGCAGACGCCTGTGGGCCACCCCGGCTCCGCGACCGAGACCGGTCCCGAGGCCCGGCCCGCGTGCGGACAGCACCGCGAACACATCCCGAAAACGCCAAAATCCCGCCCGGTCTTCCGACCGGACGGGATCTTGGGACGTTCCCGGGAGCTACCCGCGAACTGTCGTTTGTGGACCTGTGGGGATTTGAACCCCAGACCCCCTCGATGCGAACGAGGTGCGCTACCAGACTGCGCCACAGGCCCTTGCGACGTGTGAAACATTAGCATCCCCGCGCTGGTGCTCCAAAACCGATACCGGGGAGCGTCCGCGCAGGTCCGCTCACTCGTTCGCGGCGCGGGGGCGGTCGTCGCTCTCGTACTGGTCGAACAGGGGCGTGCGGCCGCGGCCCTGGCCGCGCGGGCGGGCGTTCGGGTGCGGCTTCGGGTCCGGCTTCTGGTCCGTCTTCGCCTCGGGCTTCGCGGCCGGCGCGGGCTGGGCCCGCAGCCGGGGGTCCGTCGGCTCGGCCGTGCTGGAGCGGGTCGCGCTCCAGGCGTCCGGGGTCACCGGCCCGGTGGCGCGCGGGGCGACGGGGGCCGTCACGTACGTCGGCAGCGGGACCGGTACCGGCTCCCAGCTGTCACCGCGGGCGGGGCCGCGTTCGCGCTCGCGCTGCTGGTCCACCCACTCGGCGTGGTCGGTCTGCTCGACCAGCGCCCGCCGCCCCGCCTCCTGCGGCGAGACCGGTGGCGCGGGGTCCGGTTCGGAGCCCGCGGCCGCCTCCGGCTCGCGGCGGCGCGGCCGGTTCTCGCGCAGCTGCCGGGCGGCGGCCTCGGCGCGCCGCCGGTCCATCGTGAACTCGTAGCGGCGCCGCTCCTGGACCCGCAGGTGCACGATGTACGCGCTCAGCAACAGGGCCGGCACGGCGGGCGCCCAGAGATAGCCCAGGCCGCCGACCGCGGCCACGATCGCGCCGAGCGTGAAGATCAGGAAGAGGAGTGCGGTGGTGCGCCGGCGGCGCGCGAGCACCTGGAGGCGCTGCTCGCGCCGGTGCCGCTCCGCCACGGCCGACCTCGGCTCCGCCCTGGTCGGGGGTACGACGAGGGCCCGGGCGTCGGCGTCCACGGAATTCACCGTTTCCGTCGCGGCGTCCGGGTCCGCGCGGTGCTGTGGACCGGCCTCCTGGTCGCCGCGTTCACGCAGCCCCTTGGCGTAACGGCGCTCCATTCCCGCCCGGCCGGAAAGCAGCCGAATGGCAGTGGAGAAGCGTTCCGTCGGACGGGCTTCGTTCAGCTCGTCCTGCCTCCGGAGCCACATGGGCACCAAGTAGGCGGCCCAGGCCCCGACAATGACTGCGTAGATGAGGCCGCTGCTGCTCACACCTCACACCGTAGAGGGGCGCGGCCGGGCGGATCCGCCAATTGGGCCGGTGTGTCGCGCGAACCGGCTGATATCACGGACTTTTTTTGTGATTCTTCGGATCAGGTTATGGGCGAATCGGTTCCGGCCCCCGATAATTCGAACAGATATTCGTTTATGCGCGAGCGCGGTGCCACCGGCGCAGCAGCCCCTCCGGGACCTCCTCCGCCGTCAGCGCGTACACGAGATGATCGCGCCACGCGCCGTCGATGTGGAGGTAACGCGGCCGCATCCCCTCCTCGCGGAAGCCCAGCTTCTCCACGACCCGCCGGCTCGGCCCGTTCTCCGGGCGGATGCACACCTCGATCCGGTGCAGCCCGACCTTGGCGAAGCAGTGGTCCACGGCGAGCGCGACCGCCGTCGGCATCACGCCCCGGCCCGCCACCTCGCGGTCCACCCAGTAGCCGACGTGGCCCGCGCACATCGAGCCCCAGGTGATCCCGGCGACCGTCAGCTGGCCGACGAGGCGCCCCCGGTACTCGATGACGAAGGGCAGCATCCGCCCCGCGTTCGCCTCGGCCCGCAGATGGCGGACCATCTGCCGGTACGTCGGCCGGTGGATCACCGGCCCCCAGGGCGCGGGAGGCGGAATCGTCGCCTCCCACGGCCGGAGCCAGTCGCGGTTGCGCCGGTTGACCTCGCGCCAGGCACTTTGGTCCCGCAGTTTTATCGGCCGGAGCGTGACGTCGCCGTCGGTGAGCACCACCGGCCAGGAGGGTCCGTTCAGCTCGCGCTCCCGTGGGACTCCGCCGGTCTGGGGTGGTCTCCGCCCCGGATCTGGTCCACGGCGTGCGGCAGGATCCGGGCCAGGACGGCCAGGCCGTCGCGGACCCCGCCCGTCGAGCCCGGCAGGTTCACGATCAGGGTGCGCCCGGCCACGCCCGCCAGCCCCCGCGACAGGGCCGCGGTCGGCACCTTCGCCAGGCCCTCGGCGCGGATGGCCTGCGGGATGCCCGGGACCTCGTAGTCCAGCACCCGCGCCGTGGCGTCCGGGGTGCGGTCGGTCGGCGAGATGCCGGTGCCGCCGGTGGTCAGGATGACGTCGTACCCGGCGGCCACGCCCTCGCGCAGCGCCTGCTCGACCGGGTCCCCGTCGGGGACGACCCGCGGGCCGTCCACCGCGAAGCCGAGCTTCTCCAGCCCCTCGGCCAGCAACGGCCCGCCCCGGTCGGCGTACACGCCCGCCGAGGCGCGGTTCGAGGCGGTGACCACGAGCCCGCGCGGGGCGCGCCCGGGCTCCCGCACCTCGCCCGCCGCATCCGGTTCCGCGGCCCGCGCCGGTCCGCTCCCGCCGGCCGGTACGGGCACGTGGCTGAAGGCGTCGCCGCCGCGCGGGGCGTTCACGCGCGGGTCCAGTCGCCGGACTTCCCGCCGGTCTTCTCCTCCACCCGGACGTCCGTGATGACGGCGCCCTTGTCGACGGCCTTCACCATGTCGATCACGGTGAGCCCGGCGACCGCGACGGCCGTCAGCGCCTCCATCTCGACGCCCGTGCGGTCGGTCGTCTTGACGGTGGCGAGGATCTCGACGGCGTCGTCGGCGACCGACAGGTCCACCTTGACGCCGGACACGGCGAGCGGGTGGCAGAGCGGGATCAGGTCGGGGGTCTTCTTCGCGCCCATGATGCCGGCGATCCGCGCGGTGGCGAGGGCGTCGCCCTTGGGCACGCCCTCGCCGCGCAGCAGCTCGATCACCCGTGCGGAGACGAGCACGCGCCCGCTGGCCCGTGCCGTCCGCGTCGTGACGTCCTTCTCCGAGACGTCCACCATCCGGGCCGCGCCGGCCTCGTCGATGTGCGTCAGCCTGCTGTGCTCAGGGGGTCCGGGGGTCTCCCCCCGGGAAAACGCTGCCATAGGTTCGTGCCGCTCCCGCTCCGGGCCCCGCAAGGGCCTGTGTGGTGCAACACGCTACCCGCACCGGCCGCACTTCAGCCGAGCAGGACCACTTCGAGCTCGGCCCCCGGCTCCACCGAGGTGACGTCCTCCGGTACGACCATCAGGGAGTCGGCGTGGGCCAGTGCCGCGATCAGGTGGGAGCCCGATCCGCCGACCGGGCTGACCGTGCCGCTCTCCGCGTCGTACGTGCCGCGCAGGAACTGGCGGCGGCCGGCCGGGGAGCCCAGCGCCTTGTCGGCCTTCAGGGCGGCCCGCACGCTGGGCCGGCTGACGTCCGCCAGGCCCATGAGCGCGCGGATCGCGGGACGCACGAACAGTTCGAAGGAGACGTACGAGGACACCGGGTTGCCGGGCAGGGCCAGCAGGGGGGTGTGGTCCGGGCCGATCGTGCCGAAGCCCTGCGGCTTGCCGGGCTGCATCGCCAGCTTGCGGAAGTCCATCCGCCCGCCGTCGGCCCCCTCGTCCGTACTGCCCACCGAGGACAGCGCCTCCTTGACCACGTCGTACGCGCCGACGCTCACGCCGCCCGTGGTGACCAGCAGGTCCGCCCGGATCAGCTGGTCCTCGATGGTGGAGCGCAGGGTCTCGGCGTCGTCGGCCACGGCCCCGACCCGGTAGGAGATCGCCCCGGCGTCGCGCGCGGCCGCGGCCAGCGCGAAGCTGTTCGAGTCGTAGATCGTCCCCGCCGCCAGCGACTCGCCCGGCTGGACCAGTTCGCTGCCGGTGGACAGCACGACCACGCGCGGGCGCGGCCGCACCCGTACGGTGCCCCGCCCGATGGCGGCGAGCAGCGCGATCTGCGGCGGCCCGAGCACCGTGCCCGCGGCCAGCGCGAGGTCCCCGGCCTGGACGTCGCTGCCGCGCGCGCGGACGTGGGCGCGCGCCTCGGCGGCCCGGTGCACCCGCACCTCGCCGCCGGCGCCCTCGGGGGCCGCGCTGGCCGGGGTCATGCCGGCGGCCGCGCCGCCGCCGCTGCCGCCGTCGGTCCACTCGACCGGTACGACGGCTTCCGCGCCCGGCGGCAGCGGGGCGCCGGTCATGATGCGGGCGGCCTGGCCGGGGCCGACGGTGGGCAGCTCGCCGCTGCCCGCCGCCACGTCCCCGATCACCGTCAGCACCGCGGGGAACTCCTCGCTCGCGCCCTGGACATCGGCCGTGCGGACGGCGTACCCGTCCATGGAGCTGTTGTCGAAGGGCGGGAGGGCGACGGGCACGGTGACGTCCTCGACCAGGACACAGCCCTGGGCGTCGAGCAGCTGGAGCTCGATGGGCTCCAGCGGCCGGATCGCGGCGAGGACGTCCGCGAGGTGCTCGTCGACCGACCACAGGCGCTGGGCGGCCTGGCCGGAGTCCTGCGGTACGCGGCTGCTCAAGGTGCTACATCTCCTCCGTGACGTAACGGTGAAGCCAGGTGCGGAACTCCGGGCCCAGGTCCTCACGCTCGCACGCGAGGCGGACGATGGCCCGCAGGTAGTCCCCGCGGTCCCCGGTGTCGTAGCGGCGGCCCCGGAAGACCACGCCGTGCACCGGGCCGCCCACGGTCTCGTCGGCGGCCAGCTTCTGCAGGCCGTCGGTGAGCTGGATCTCCCCGCCGCGGCCCGGCTCGGTCTCCCGCAGTATGTCGAAGATCGCGGGGTCGAGGACGTACCGTCCGATGACCGCGTAATTGCTGGGCGCGTCCTCGGGGTCGGGCTTCTCGACGAGCCCGGTGATCCTGACGACGTCCTCGTCGTCCGTGGCCTCGACGGCGGCGCAGCCGTACAGGTGGACGCTGGCGGGGTCGACCTCCATGAGGGCGATGACCGTGCCGCCGCTGCGGGCGTGGACGTCGGTCATCTGGCGCAGCAGCGGGTCGCGCGGGTCGATCAGGTCGTCGCCGAGGAGGACGGCGAAGGGCTCGTCGCCGACGTGCGGCTCGGCGCACAGGACGGCGTGGCCGAGGCCGCGCGGGTCGCCCTGGCGGACGTAGTGCATGGTGGCCAGGTCGCTGGACTCCTGGACCTTCTTGAGCCGGTCGTCGTCGCCCTTGGCGATGAGGGCCGATTCCAGCTCGTAGTTGCGGTCGAAGTGGTCTTCGAGGGCGCGCTTGTTACGTCCTGTGATCATCAGGACGTCGTCCAGGCCGGCCGACACGGCCTCCTCGACCACGTACTGGATGGCCGGCTTGTCCACGACCGGGAGCATTTCCTTGGGCGTCGCCTTCGTCGCCGGAAGGAAGCGGGTACCGAGACCTGCGGCCGGGATCACGGCCTTCTTGATCACAGGGTGCAACTGAGTCATGGGCAGAACGATAGTGGGTCGCGCAGACCGCTCCGGGTTTGATTCCGGTGAATAGATCCGACATTGCCCCGCTTTGAAAGGAAATCCGAGTCAGCTGTGGTAGAGAACCCGCCCCACCCGTCCGAAAAGGCCCGGCTGCGCCGGGAACTCCTCGCCGCCCGCCGGGCCCTGTCCCCCGGTTCCTTGCGTACGTCGGCCCGCGCGCTCTCCCGCTCCGCCTGTGAACTGCCCGAGCTGGCCGGTGCCCGGACGGTGGCGGCGTACGTGTCGGTCGGATCCGAACCCGGCACCCGCGATCTGCTGGACGCCCTGCGCGCGGCCGGGAAGCGGGTGCTGCTGCCCGTCCTGCTCCCCGACAACGACCTCGACTGGGCCGCGTACGAGGGCCCGGGCAGCCTGGCCGAGGCCGCCCACCCCGGGAAGATGCGGCTGCTGGAGCCGGCCGGGCCCCGGCTCGGGCCGGACGCGGTCACCGGCGCCGACGCCGTCCTGCTGCCCGGGCTGGCCGTCGACGGGCGCGGGATGCGCCTGGGGCGCGGCGGCGGCTCGTACGACCGGGTGCTGGCGCGCCTGGCGCGCGCCGGGGCACATCCCGCGCTGGTCGTGCTCCTGTACGACGAAGAGGTGGTCGCGCGGGTCCCGGAGGAACCGCACGACCACCCCGTTCAGGCGGTGGCCACCCCGTCGGGGGTGGTCAGATTCACGGCTTGAGGGCCGCTCACGGCTTGAGCGTCAAGGTCTCCGTCGTCGCCTTGTCCACGGCCTCCTTGCCGAAGGGCCAGTCCAGCAGCTCGCCCTTGGCCCACATCGTCGTCTGGTCCGTGTAGTTGTCGTGGTACGCGTGGCCCGAGGCGCCGGTCAGGTTGATCCAGCGCGACTTGTCGAGGTCGTTGAGGTTCACGACCATCCGCATCGACGGGACCCAGGTGACCCCGTACCCGCTGGAGGCGTTCCAGCCGGTCGCGTTCACGGTGGCCTCGCCGCCGCCCAGGTTCCACGGGCCGCGGTTGAGGAGCCACTGCATGAAGCCCGGGCCCCCGGTGCCGATGGTCTGGTTCTTCAGCGTCAGCTGGTGCAGGCGGCCCCAGCTCCAGGTGGACTGGTCCTTGCCGAGCTTGGCGGTCAGCTCCCAGCGGGCGTCCTTCATGGCCCGCGCGAACAGCTGGTCGCGGGTGGCGGTCGCCGGCTGGTTGCGGGCGGCCGGCGTCTGCCACCACGCCGACTTCTCGTCCTTGACCAGGCGGCGGACCACCTCGAACCAGCGGTCGCCGCCGTCCGGCTGCGCCGAGTCGGCGTCGCGCGCACCGCACTCGCGGACGGTCTTGGCCAGGTCGTCGACCGGACCGCTGCTCTCCTCCTGGACGTTCATGCAGCTGCCCTCGATCCGCAGCTCCTTCGGCATCTTGTCGCCGAAGGACAGCTTGAGGATGTTGCGCCAGACCGCGTTGAAGTACGCGGCCGCCGCCGAGTCGGGCTCCTGCGTGTAGTTCCAGCCCTCCAGCAGCTTCTGCGCGGAGCGCACGTCGGGGTCCGAGACCTCGATCTTGGCCAGCATCGGGGTGAGCAGCGCGGCGATCTCGCTGCCGTTGTCCATCTGCATGGTCCGCATGTCGTCGGTGGAGATCTTGCCGTTGTCCTTGGTCTTCGCCTCGATGAGGTCGTTGATCCGCTGGCTCCGGGCGCCGTAGCCCCAGTCGGTGGTCAGCACGTACGGGTACTTGCCCGCGCCGGTGCCGCTCTCCACGACCGCCTGGTTCGCGGTGACGATGTAGCCGCGCGCCGGGTTGTAGTCGTACGGCATCTCGTCCTGCGGGATGTAGCCCGCGTTGCCGTCCTTGCCGCCCTTCCAGGCGTACTTGGAGTCCCAGCCGGGGGCCGGCATGCGGCCGTCGCCGGCGCCGCGGATCGGGATGCGGCCCGGGGCCTGGTAGCCGATGTTGCCGGCCTGGCCCTTGCTGTCGGCGTAGATCAGGTTCTGCGACGGCACCTCGAAGTCGCGGGCGGCGGCGCGGAAGCTCGGGAAGTCCTTGGCCCGGTTGAGGCTGAAGACGGCGTCCATCGACTTGCCGGGGTCCAGGGCGGTCCAGCGCAGGGCGACGGCGTAGCCGTTGCCGCGGTCGGGGGCCGAGCTGGAGACGGGGGCGCGGCTGCCGACCGTGCCGAGCTCGTCGCTGCGGTCGGAGATCAGCGGGCCGTTGTTGGTGGTGCGGACGGTGATCTTCTTGCTCTTGCCGCCCGCGATCTTGATGACCTCTTCACGGGTCGTGAAGGGGACCGTCTTGCCGTCGTAGACGTAGCCCTCGGGCTTGACCTGCTCCAGGTAGAGGTCGGTCACGTCGGCGCCGAGGTTGGTCATGCCCCAGGCGATGTCGGCGTTGTGGCCGATGACCACGCCGGGCATGCCGGAGAAGGTGTAGCCGGCGACGTCGTACTTGCACTGGTTGGAGACCGCGCGGCAGTGCAGGCCCATCTGGTACCAGACCGAGGGCAGCTGCGGGGACAGGTGCGGGTCGTTCGCGAGCAGCGGCTTGCCGGTGGTCGTGTACTGGCCGGAGACGACCCAGGAGTTCGAGCCGATGCCGCTGCCGTTGGGGCCGAGGATCGCCGGGACCTTGTCCAGGGTCTTGGCGAGGGAGGTCAGCGAGTTGCGCAGCCCCACGGTGGCGCCCTGGGCGGTGGTGTCGTCCGCGAGGCCGGTGGGGTTGGCGGGGGCGGTGGAGCCCTGCGCGCCGGTCGAGGCCTGCGAGCCGGTGGCGCCGCCACCGCCGGAGCCCTTGCCGGAGCCCGGGCCCGTGGAGCCCGCGGCCGCGCCCTGGGGGGCGTACTTGCCGCCGTCGATCTTGCCCGCGTCCACGATCGGCTTGTTGCGGTCGAAGGGGTACGGCGGGTAGAGCTCGTCGATCTGCGCCTGCGTGAGCTTGTTGGACATCAGTGCGCGGTCGATCTCGTCCTGCATGTTGCCGCGCAGGTCCCAGGCCATCGCCTTGAGCCAGGCCACCGAGTCCACCGGCGTCCACTGCTCGGGCTGGTAGTCGTCACTGAGCTTGAGGGCGGAGTGCTCGACGGAGAGGTCCTTGCCGGACTTCCCCTTCAGGTACGCGTTGACCCCGTCGGCGTAGGCCTGGAGGTACTTCTTCGTCTCGGCCGAGAGCTTCGTGTCGTACTCCGCCTGCGCGACCTGGCGCCAGCCGAGCGTGCGCAGGAAGGCGTCGGTCTCGACCTGGTCGGGCCCGAACATCTCGGAGAGCCGGCCGGAGGTCATGTGGCGGCGGACGTCCATCTCCCAGAAGCGGTCCTGGGCGTGGACGAAGCCCTGCGCGCGGAAGAGGTCGTCGTCGTTGTCGGCGTAGAGCTGGGGAATGCCGTGCGAGTCGCGCTTGACCTCGACGGTCCCGGTCAGGCCGGGGACCTTGAGGGTGCCGGTGGCCTGGGGGAACGAGGCGCGGACGTTGTCCATGCTCCAGTACGTCCCGTAGCCGAAGCCCGTGAGGAGCGCCAGGACCAGCACGAGCACGATCAGACGGGCGCGTCGTCCCCTCTTCTTGGCGGGAGGAGCGGTTTCGTTGGCGGGCATCGCTGTCCTTAGAGGGGCAGGGTGGTCCTGGGAGTGCTGGGAGCAACCATAGGCGCAGGACCCGGTCCGTTGATCCGCCAGGGGTCGAGGTGACGAGGACAGGGCCGAACAGGCGTTTCACAATGTGGTTATCGCGTAAAGAGCGCGTCAAATATTAGGTAAGGTAACGAAGTACCTGCCGATCTTGCCGGACTTGTCGCCTGGAGGAACGTTCCACCGGGCGCCTTGAGGAAAGGGCCGCCCGCTGACCGTCCACACGCTCAATGAGCTCCTGCTGGTCTGCTCGCTCGTGCTGCTCGTCGCCGTCGCGGCGGTACGCATCTCTTCACGCAGCGGCCTCCCCAGCCTGCTCATCTACCTCGGCATAGGCATAGCGATAGGCCAGGACGGCATAGGCAACGTCGTTTTCGACAATGCCGAGCTGACCCAGGTCATCGGCTACGCCGCGCTCGTCGTGATCCTCGCCGAGGGCGGTCTGGGCACCAAGTGGAAACAGATCAAACCGGCCCTGCCGGCCGCGATCGTGCTGTCGCTGGTCGGCGTCGCGATCAGCGTCGGCGTCACGGCCGCGGGCGCGCACTACCTGGTCGGGCTGGACTGGCGGCAGGCGCTGCTGATCGGCGCGGTCGTCTCCTCGACCGACGCCGCGGCCGTCTTCTCCGTCCTGCGCAAGGTCCCGCTGCCCTCCCGGATCACGGGTGTGCTGGAGGCCGAGTCGGGCTTCAACGACGCTCCCGTCGTCATCCTGGTCGTCGCCTTCGCGACCGTCGGCCCCGTGGACCAGTGGTACGTCCTGGTCGGCAAGATCGCCCTTGAGCTGGCGATCGGCGTCGCGATCGGCCTGTCGGTCGGCTTCCTGGGGGCCTACGGCCTGCGGCACGTGGCCCTGCCCGCCTCCGGCCTCTACCCGATCGCCGTGATGGCGATCGCGGTGTCGGCGTACGCGGCCGGCGCGATGGCGCACGGCTCCGGCTTCCTCGCCGTGTACCTGGCGGCGATGGTGCTCGGGAACGCGAAGCTCCCGCACTGGCCGGCGACCCGGGGGTTCGCGGACGGGCTCGGCTGGATCGCCCAGATCGGCATGTTCGTCCTGCTCGGGCTCCTGGTCACCCCGCACGAGCTGGCCCAGGACTTCTGGCCGGCCGTGATCATCGGACTGGTGCTGACCATGGTGGCGCGGCCGCTGGAGGTCTTCGTCAGCCTGCTGCCGTTCCGGCTGCCCTGGCAGGAGCAGGCCCTGATGTCGTGGGCGGGGCTGCGCGGCGCCGTGCCCATCATCCTGGCGACCATCCCGATGGTGACCGGGATCGAGGGCAGCGACCGCGTCTTCAACATCGTCTTCGTCCTGGTCGTCGTCTACACCCTGGTCCAGGGGCCGACCCTGCCCTGGCTCGCGCGCAAGCTGGAGCTCGGCGATTCCGACGCGGGCGCCGCCGACCTGGGGATCGAGTCGGCGCCGCTGGAGAAGCTGCGCGGGCACCTGCTGTCCTTCGCGATCCCGGAGGCCTCGCGGATGCACGGCGTCGAGGTGAGCGAGCTGCGGCTGCCACCGGGGGCGTCGGTGACGCTGGTGGTCCGGGACGCGAAGAGCTTCGTACCGCTGCCGTCCACGGTGCTGCGGCGCGGGGACGAGCTGCTGGTGGTGGCCACGGATCCGGTACGGGACGCGGCGGAGGCCCGGCTGCGGGCGGTGGCGCGCGGCGGCAAGCTGGCCGGATGGCTCGGGACGGGCTCGAACGGCGGCTGAGCGGGAGCTGAGCGGGGCCCTCGCGGCCCGGGCACGGCCCGCACCTGACTTCAACAGAGCGTTAGAGCGTCGTTCTAATTCTGTGTTTTCGGGGTTTGCGGGCCGTTTCACCCCGCTTTCATGGGCTCCGGAATGCGAACTTCCAGTTAATCGCAGGTGAAGACATCACATGTCGCCGGAATCACAGGACACACAACCGGTCTGCCTGTACGATAAAGGCACACCACATCGAACCAACTCTGCCTGACGCAGAGCTGGCGCGACCGCAAAGCGGCCGTGGCTCCCTCCCGCAGTGGGCGCCCAGGTATCACTCGGTTCTGCGCAAGAGGACAGCTCTCGGGGCTCCCACATGTACGGGTGCGGTCGCTCACGAGGCGGCCCGCCGTCCGCAGACGGGGACGCTCTACCAGGCAGCGGAAAGGCCAGGCCGTGACATCCGCGGTCACGACCGACACGTCCGCCCGCCCCGGTTACGGGCAGCTCCTGCGCACGCCCGGCGCCATCGGCTTCGTCCTCCCGGGATTCGCCGCCCGGCTCCCCTTCGGCATGCTGACCATCAGCATTCTGCTGCTCGTCCAGCACACCACCGGCTCCTACGGCAGCGCCGGCATCGTCGCCGCCGTCACCGGTGTCTCGATGGCGCTGTCCGCCCCGGTGATGGGCAAGCTCACCGACCGCCGCGGCCAGAGCGCCGTCCTGGTCCCCGTCGTCCTCATGCACTCCGCCGCCGTCTCCACCCTCGTGGCGCTCGCGCTGCTGGGCGCTCCCGTGTGGGCGCTGGCCCTGGCAGCCGTCCCGGCCGGTGCCTCCGTCCCGCAGGTCGGACCGATGGTCCGGGCCCGCTGGGCCGCCAGGCTGGAGGGCTCCCCGCTGCTGCCGACGGCCGCCGCGTTCGAGTCCGTCACCGACGAGTTCACCTTCGTCGTCGGCCCGGTACTGGCCACCGCGCTGTGCACCGGCGTCCACCCGGCCGCCGGCCTGATCACCGAGGCCGTGCTCACGCTGGCCGGCGGTCTGGTCTTCGCCGCGCAGCGCGCCACCCAGCCGAAGCCGCACGCCGCCCTCGCCGGGGGCGAGAAGCACGCTTCCGCGCTGTCCTTCCCGGGCCTGCGCGTCCTGATCGTGGCCTTCCTCGGCATCGGCGCCGTCTTCGGCGGCATGCAGGTCTCGCTGGCCGCCTTCTCGAACGAGATCGGCAACCCGGGCGCGAACGGCCTGCTGTACGGCGTCTTCGCGGCCGGCAACATGACCGCGGGCATCGCCTGCGGCGCCATCGCCTGGAAGATCGGCCCGCGCCGCCGGCTGCTGCTCGGCTACGCCGGCCTCACCGTCGCCGCCTCGGTCCTGTGGACCGCGCACTCGATGGTCCTGCTGGGCGCGCTCGGCCTGGTCGTCGGCCTGTGCATCGCCCCGGCCCTGATCACCGGCTACACGATGATCGAGTCCCTGATCCCGGCGAACGCCCGGACCGAGGCCTTCACCTGGCTGACCGGCGCCGTCGCCTTCGGCCAGGCCACCGCCGTGACCCTGGCCGGCCGCCTGACGGACGCGCACGGGTCCTCGTACGGCTTCCTGGTGCCCATGGCGGGCACCGTGCTGGCGCTGGCGACCCTGCTCGCGCTGCGGTCGAGCCTGGCCCCGAAGGCCCCGAGCCGGATCATCAACTCCTCGGCGGGATCACCCGCCACCGCTGCTCCGGAGGCCCCTGCTGCGCGGGTGAACGAGCGTGGTGTCGGTCACCGCGTGCCGGTGACGGTGGACTGATCGGCCGGAATAGGTCACCATGGAACGTCGTTAGCACTCATTGAGTCAGAGTGCCAGGAGGAAATTCGTGCCGACCTACCAGTACCAGTGCACCGAGTGCGGTGAGGGCCTTGAGGCCGTGCAGAAGTTCACCGATGACGCACTGACCGAGTGCCCGAACTGCCACGGACGCCTGAAGAAGGTGTTCTCCGCGGTCGGCATCGTCTTCAAGGGTTCCGGTTTCTACCGGAACGACAGCCGCGGCGCTTCGTCGAGCAGCACCCCTGCCTCCTCGAAGCCGTCGACGCCCGCCGCCGCCCCGGCCGCTTCGTCGACGTCCTCGACGTCGAGCACGAGCACCGGCTCCAGCTCCAGCTCCACGTCGGCAGCCTGATCTCTGATCTCGTCCGCTGTTCGTAAGGCCCCGCAGCCCCTTCCGGGCGGCGGGGCCTTGCGCATGCCCGGTTAGGGTGACCGCATGGCTAACGCAGAGATCGGTGTCATCGGCGGCTCGGGCTTCTACTCCTTCCTGGACGACGTCTCCGAGGTCCGGGTGGACACCCCGTACGGGCCCCCGAGCGACTCCCTCTTCATCGGGGAGCTGGCCGGGCGCCAGGTCGCCTTCCTCCCGCGCCACGGCCGCAGCCACAAGGTCCCGCCCCACAAGATCAACTACCGCGCCAACCTGTGGGCGCTGCGCTCGGTGGGCGTGCGCCAGGTGCTCGGCCCGTGCGCGGTCGGCGGCCTGCGCACCGAGTACGGTCCGGGCACCCTGCTCGTTCCCGACCAGCTGGTCGACCGTACGAAGTCCCGCGCCCAGACGTTCTTCGACGGGGAGCCGCTGCCCGACGGCAGCGTGCCGAACGTCGTGCACACCACCTTCGCCGACCCGTACTGCCCGGTGGGCCGCTCGGTGGCGCTGGCGGCGGCGCGCGGGCGGGCGTGGGAACCGGTGGACGGCGGCACGATGGTCGTGGTCGAGGGCCCGCGCTTCTCGACCCGCGCCGAGTCGAAGTGGCACGCGGCGATGGGCTGGTCGGTCGTCGGCATGACGGGCCACCCGGAGGCGGTCCTCGCCCGCGAGCTGGGGCTCTGCTACACCTCGATGGCGCTGGTCACCGACCTGGACGCGGGCGCGGAGACGGGCGAGGGCGTGTCCCACACGGAGGTCCTGAAGGTGTTCGGCGAGAACGTCGGCCGCCTGCGCGAGGTCCTCTTCGACGCGGTGTCGGCCCTCCCGGCGACGGAATCCCGCGCCTGCCTGTGCACCCACGCCCACGACGGCTGGGACCTGGGCATCGAACTGCCGTGAACGACGAGGACCTCCTCGGCGAGCGCGTGGCGCGGTGCGCCGCCACGGGGATCGGCCCGGACGTCTGACGCCGGCCCACTCCTGTGGGTGGCGGCGTTGTCCACAGGCTGGGGATTGTCCACAGGCGTGAGCGGGATTTCGCGGGGCGGCGGATCGTGAGGGGTGTCCGGGCGTCGGGTCCGGGCATCGGAACCCGATTCACCGGTGGTGGCCGCCATGTCCGAGTCCCCGTGCTTCTCCTCCCCTTCCACGTGTCCCCCCGCGCGCCCCGTGCCGTCCTTCCCCCCGCTTCGCGTGGGCCGGGGCGGGGACCGGCTGCGCCGAGCCGTACGGCGCCGGCGGCGGGCCGCGTCGGCCGGCCTGGCCGTCCTGGCGGCCGCGCTCGCGGTGGTGGGCGGTACGGAGGCCCAGGCTTCGCGGGGCGCCGCGCCGCCGGAGGCGAAACCGGCCCCGGCGGCGGTGCGGTGGGTGTCGGCGCCGGTGCGCATCGCGGACGCGGCGACGGTGCGGCTGTTGCGGCCCGGGGACCGGGTGGACGTGGTCGCGGCGGAGCGCGCGGGCCCGCCGCGGGTGGTGGCCGCGGGCGCCCGCGTGGCCGAAGTGCCCGATCCCGAGAAGGGTGTGGCGGACGCCGGGGCGCTGGTGGTCCTGTCGGTGCCCCGGGATACCGCGCGGGCCCTCGTCGGGGCGGGTGCGGTGGCACGACTGGCGGTGACGTTGTGCTGAATCGGACGGGCGTGCCGTCAAGTCACCACAAGACGGGCCCCGATTGGACACGTCGTGCCCGGACTGCCGTAGCTTTCGGAACCGTTGGCTCCATGTTCGGCGGATTCGAAGAGAGGCTCAGTGGTGAGCGAGAAGAAGAAGGAGAGCGTCCTGGCAGGCTTCAAGGCCTTCCTGATGCGCGGCAACGTGGTCGACCTGGCGGTGGCGGTCGTCATCGGCGCCGCGTTCACGAACATCGTGAACTCGGTGGTGAAGGGGATCATCAGCCCGCTGGTCGGCGCCATCGGCACGAAGAGCCTGGACGGTTACACGTCCTGCCTGAAGGGCCCCTGCGGCATCGACGCGAAGGGGGACGCCATCGGCGTGAACATCCTCTGGGGCTCGGTGCTGAACGCCGCCCTGACCTTCCTGATCACCGCCGCGGTCGTCTACTTCCTGATGGTGCTGCCGATGGCGAAGTACCTGGCCAGGATGGAGCAGCGCCGCCGGGCCAGGGAGGGCGTCCAGGAGACCATGGAGATCACCGAGCTGGTGGTCCTCAAGGAGATCCGGGACGAGCTCATCGCCCAGCGCGGCCAGAATGGCCAGGGCGGCCAGGGCGGGTACGGCGGCCAGGGTGGCCAGGGCGGGTATGGCGGCCAGGGTGGCCAGGGCGGCCAGTACGGCCACCCCGGCTCGGGGTACTAGCAGGTCAGACGTGGTGCGGCGGCTTCTCGTCGAGGAAGCGGGCCAGGTCGGCCGCGCTCCCGGCGGAGGCCGGCCGCTCGCCCCACCCGCGGTCGGTGTCGTCCGAGGACTGCTGGTCCAGCGGGTCGTCGAAGACGAGCCGGGGCTTGGGCCGCGCCGCGGGGACGGCCTCGGGCCGGGGTTCGGGCTGCGAGGACTGCGGGTCGGAGGCGGGGGCGCTGCTCATGCCTCCAGGGTACGGCCGCCCCCGCCGGCGCCCGCGCCCCTGCCCCTGCCCCCTCCAGGCTCCGCCCCGGCGGCCCCCGGCATCAGAGGAGAACGTCGCGCGGGCGGCAAGGACAAGGTCCCGTCGCCCACAGTGCGTAGGTCTGGGGCTCCGGCCGCGCGCCTCGCCAGCCGGCCGGCGTACGGCTGCTGTCCTGTGCGGTATGACGTACGTACGGATGACCTCCCGCAGCCGGCACGAGAGCCACCGGGCCTCGACCCCGCTGGAGCTGTTCTTCGACCTCTGCTTCGTCGTCGCCGTGGCGCAGGCCGGCCGTCAGCTCGTCCACGCGCTCGCCGAGGGCCATGTCGGCGACGGCATCGCCGGCTTCCTCTTCGTGTTCTTCGGGGTGTGGTGGGCCTGGATGAACTTCACGTGGTTCGCCTCCGCCTACGACGTCGACGACGTGCCGTACCGGATCGCGACCCTCGTGCAGATCGCCGGCGTGCTCATCTACGCGGCGGGGATCCCGCGCGCCTTCAACGACAACGACTGGACCATCTGCGTCCTCGGCTACGTGGTGATGCGGCTCGCGCTCACCGTGCAGTGGCTGCGCGCCGCCGCCGGGGAGCAGGGGGCGGCCCGGCGCACCGCGCTCACGTACGCGATCGGTCTGCTGGTCTGCCAGGCCGGCTGGGTGGCGCTGCTCGCCGCCCCCGAGCACTCCCGCAGGTGGCTGTTCCTGATCCTGGTGATGGTCGAGCTGCTGATCCCGGCCGTCGCCGAGCGCAGCTACCAGACCCAGTGGCATCCGCACCACATCGCCGAGCGGTACGGCCTGTTCACCATCATCGTGCTCGGCGAGACCATCGCTGCCAGCACGGTCGCGGTCCAGTCCGCGATCGACGAGCACGAGGCGCTGGGCGAGCTGCTGCCGATCGCCGCCGGCGGGCTGCTGCTGGTCTTCGCGGCCTGGTGGATCTACTTCGCGGTCCCCGCGCACGACCGGCTGCGGGGCAACCGCGAGGCCATCCCGTGGGGGTACGGGCACTACGTGATCTTCGCGTCGGCCGCGGCCATCGGCGCCGGCATCGAAGTGGCGATCGAGCACGCGGTCGGCAAGGCCCACGTCTCGGCCCTGTCCGCCAACCTCGCGGTGTGCGTCCCGGCGGCGCTCTTCCTGGCCTTCGTCTGGCTCCTGCACTCCCGCCACTTCAAACGCGGTACGGCCCAGCAACTGGTACTGCCGTCCACGGCGCTGGCGATCCTCGCCTGCGCGTGGACCGGCGCTCAGGCGGTGCTGTGGGCCGGGCTGATCGCCTCGGCCGCCGTCGCGGTGGGCGTGACCTTGGCCGACCGGGAGCGTTCTGGTGCGTGAGGACGGCGGGCGGCACGGCCGCGGCGGCCATGGCGAGCGCGCCGGCGACAGGGAGAAGAAACGATGAAGGTCCCGGTACAGCGGTACGCGGACACGGGCGCGGCGGTGGCGGAGTACGGGGAGCTCGCCGACCCGGCGTTCTGGCAGCAGCCCCCGGCGGCGCGGCTGGCGGCGTTCGCCCGGCTGCGGGCCCTGGACTCCCCGGTCTACGTGCCCGAGGGCAAGGGCCGCGGGCACTGGGCCCTCGTACGGCACGCGGACGTGCAGGAGGCGAGCCGGCTGCCCAAGGTGTTCGCCAGCGCGCCCGGGGTGACCACGCCCGAGCCGGCCCGGTGGGTGCGGGCGCTGTTCGGGGACTCGATGGTCAACCTGGACGGCACGGACCACGCCCGGCTGCGCAAGATCGTGCAGCGGGCGTTCACCCCGCGGCTGCTGGCGGCGGCCGAGGCGGACGTCCACGCCGTGGCCGCCCGGATCGTGGACGACGTACTGGCGCAGGAGCCCGACGAGTTCGTCACGGCCGTGGCCTCCCGGCTGCCGCTGGAGGTCATCTGCAACATGATGGGGATCCCGGAGCGCTACCGCGCCGAGATCGCCGACCGCGTCAACCACGCCTCGGAGAACATCGGCGTCGAGCGGGGCCTGGCCTCGCGGCTGCGGATGCCCGGGCGCGGGCTGCGGGCCCTGGCCAAGATGCAGCGGATGGTCGCGGGCATCGGCCGGGAGCGGCGCAAGAACCCCACCGGTGACCTGATCTCGGCCCTGGTCACCGCGGACGTGGACGGGCAGGCGCTGAACGCCCGCCAGCTCGGCGCGTTCTTCTCGCTGCTGATGGTGGCCGGGGTGGAGACCACGCGCAACGCGATCACCCACGGGCTGACCCTGCTGACCGACCACCCCGCCCAACGGGACCTGCTGCTCGGGGACTTCGAGACGTACGCGGACGGCGCGGTGGACGAGATGATCCGCCACTCGACACCGATCATCCAGTTCCGCCGGACGGTGGCCGCCGAACACACCCTGGGCGGGCATCTGTTCCGGCCCGGCGACAAGGTGGTGCTGTACTACGCCTCCGCCAACCGCGACGAGGCGGTCTTCCCCGACCCCGACGCCTTCGACATCACCCGCTCGCCCAATCCGCACCTGGGCTTCGGCGGCGGCGGCCCGCACTTCTGCCTGGGCGCGCACCTGGCCCGGGTGGAGATGAAGGCCCTGTTCCGCGAGCTGCTGACCCGGCCGGTGGGGCTGCGGGCGGTGGGGCTGCCGGACCTGGCCGGCTCGAACTTCGACAACCGGGTCCGCTCGCTCAAGTTCGCCTTCGAGCGCCCCTGAGGGGACGCGGCCGGCCACCGGGCGGGCTGGGAGCCCGGCGGCCGGAGCGGAGAGGGGATCCCCGGGATCCCGGGAGCGGATCCCCGGGAGCGGATCCCCGGAAGTGCCCCTACCGGAGGCGCTGCACCGCGAGCACGCAGTGGGCGCTGCCCGTGAGCACGGACTCGTCGCCCGCGAACTCCTGGAGGGTCTTCGGGTCGACCGGCTGGCCCGGGACGGCCTCGGGCCAGGCGCGCGTCGCGAACAGGAAGTAGGCCTGGCCGCTCTCGTTGGCCGCGGCGACCCACTCGTCCGGGGCGGTGCAGGTCGCGTTCAGCCCCGGCAGGGTCAATGCGACCTGGTTGTCCGCGAGGACGATCTGCACGGGGAAGCCGGCCGGGTTGCGGGTGCCGTCCATGACCACGTCACCGATGGGCAGACCGATCTCCTCCAGCAGCCCGCGGGCGGCCGTCTCGCCGGCCTCCCGCCCCTGCGGCCCGTCGCCGAGGGTGTAGGCGAGCAGGTACGGGATGTCGTGGCCCTCGGAGGGGTCGCCGATCCAGGCGAGCACGGAAAGGGTGCCGAGGTGGGACCGGTCGGTTTCGGCTTGAGTTGAAGTCATGCGCCGCACCCTAGTGCTCTCTCCGCCGCGCCTTTTCGGCCTTTCACCCGCGCGGGCTATACGACCCAGAATCCCTCTCCGGAATTCGCCTGAATGTTCGCGTCCTGGTACTGGAGCCGCACAATGCGCGCCTTTTCCGGGATTTCGAACACCACCCATCCCTCGGCCCGCTGGCCTACGGCGAGGGATTCGAAGACGAGGGGCTTTCCGGTGGTCAGTTCGCCGGTCGGCACCACCGGGTGACGGCCGCCCGCACTGTCGTGCGCCCACATCTGCCCGAGGTCCCCGTACGAGTCCCCGCCGACGTTGACGAACGACATCGAGGCGGCCACCCAGCGCTTGCCCGCGGGCGGGGCGTAGTCCTTCTCGACGCTGACGGCCGGGTCGACGTACGCGTTGAGCACGGCTTGCAGGTGCCGGCCCACCTGGCGGCCGCGCACCCGTACGGGTTCGCCCACATGGGCATCCCTCGAAGCGGCCCGGGCCGCCCCCGGGGCCCCGGCCGCCGGATCCTCCCCGGCCCCGGGCGCGCCGTCGTCCACCGGGACGGCGGGCGCCGCGGCGGGGGCGAGCGCGGCCCCCTCGGGGGCGCCGGAGCAGGCCGTGGAACCGAACAGCAGCAGGGGCAGGAGGGCGGCGGCGAGGACGGAAGCGGACTGGCGCATGCGTGATCCCTTCGGGGACCTTCGGAGAGTTATTCCGGCCAGTCTCACGCGCCCGAGCGGGCAATTGCACACACCGACACGAGTGTGCGGAAGGAGTTGCCCGCCATCTGCCAGCACAATGCGTTTCGGCGCTTTTGTGCCGACCCACCCCCCATGGAGGATTCATGCGAGTTTCCACCCGCCGCCTGGCCGTGACGGTACTTTCGGCACTGGCCGCCGCGACCGCGTTCACCGCGCCGGCCGACGCCCGCTCCCACGACAATGAGATTTCCGTACAGGAAGTCGGTCACATTTCCGAAGACGGCCACGTCACCCTTTTCGGGACCTACCGGTGCGAGCCCTCGTCACCCCGTGGGGTGCAGATCCAGATCACGCTCGCCCAGGACTCGACCCGTCTGGGCTTCGGCGGCGAGGAGGCCGACTGCGACGGACAGGAGCACGAGTGGTCCGCCTCCGCGTCGCTGGAGCTGGTGAAGGTGCACCCGGGCGCGGCCGGCGCGGAGGCCCGGCTCCAGGCGGCGAGCCTGCACTCCGGATTCGCCGTGCGCGTGTCCTACCTGGCGCAGACCGAGCGGGACATCTGGCTGGAGGAGAAGCACCGCTGAGCCACCGCTGAGCCCCGGGCCCGCTCCGGGCCCCCGCCGGGCCCCCGCCCGGCCGACCGGATCCGCCCGCCGCCGGCAGCCGCCGCTACCGGCAGGCGGGGGCCACGCCGGTCATCGACATGAACGCGACGGTCCGGCAACCGGGATCCGTGTGCGGACGCCCGGCCGTACGGTGCACGGCCGCCGGTACGCCGGCGGCCAGCAGGAGCAGCGCGAGGAGAGCGGTCGTGGCCCCCCTGCCCGGCCGCTTGTTCAGCCGGTGCACGGCGGGGTCCCGGTCCGTGTGGTCGTCCGTTCCATGGACCGCATCATCACTCCGGTCCCCGCATGCCGCAACTCGCAGTGATGGTGCGGTCGCCGTCCGGTACGGGATCACCCGACGCTCCGCGCCGTGCCCGCGACGTCGAACTCGCACCACACCGCCTTGCCGTCGCCCCGGGACTCCACGCCCCAGTGCGTGGCCAGCGCGTCCACCAGCAGCAGCCCGCGCCCGGTGGTCGCGGCCTCCCCCGGGGTGCGCCGGCGCGGCCAGACGCTGGAACGGTCCTTCACCCACAGCCGGATCCGCCGGACCGGCTCCGGCAGCACCTCCATGGTCAGCACCGCCCCGCCGTCCGTGTGCAGCAGGGCGTTGACCAGCAGTTCCCCGGCGGCCAGTTCCACGTCGTCGGCGAGCTCCGGCATGCCCCAGTCGCGCAGGGCCTGGCGCAGGGCGTAGCGGGCCTCCGAGAGGCCCTCCGGGTCCGCCTGGTGGATGTACTGGTGGATCCGCGGGGCCCGGTGGGTGCCCGGGTCGGGTGCCCGGCGCAGCACCAGCAGGGCCACGTCGTCCCCGGAGCCCCAGCGCTCCCAGAGCCGGTCCGACAGGTGGTCGGCGAGCGCCCCCGCCTCCTGCGGGCCGCTGCGCACGGCGTGGGCGAGGGCCTCCATGCCCTGGGTGATGGCGGTGCCGGGCTCCTCGACCAGGCCGTCGGTGCACAGCACCAGCGTCTCCCCGGGGACCAGGTCGAGCCGGGTCTCGGGGAAGTCCTCCTGTTCGAACACCGAGGCCAGCCCGAGCGGCAGTCCGCCCCGTACGTTGGGCCAGCCCGTACGCCCGTCCGTGTGCCGGATCAGCGGCCCGAGATGGCCCGCGCGGACCGCCCGTACGCCGCCGGTCTCCAGGTCCACCTGTGCGTACATGCAGGTCGCGAAGCGCTCGGTGTCCAGTTCGGCCAGGAAGCGGGAGGCCCGGGCCAGGACGGTGGACGGCGGATGGCCCTCGCCCGCGTACGCCCGCAGCGCGATCCGCAGCTGGCCCATGATCGCCGCCGCGTGCGTGTCGTGGCCCTGTACGTCGCCGACGACGATGCCGACCCGGTCGCGCGGCAGCGCGATCACGTCGTACCAGTCCCCGCCGACCTCCCGCCCGCTCCACGCGGAGTGGTAGCGCACCGCGATCTCCCCGCCGCTGATCTCGGGGATCCGGCGCGGCAGCATCGAGGCCTGCAGGCCCGTGGCGAACTCCCGCTCCTGGTCGAACAGGAGCGCCCGCTGGAGGGACTGCGCCACGATGCCGGCGAGGCCCAGGCAGAGGTTGCGCTCCTCGGGGCTGAACTCGGTGCGCCGCCGGTAGAACAGCACCAGCCCGCCGATGGCCTTGGCCTGCGCGATCAGCGGCAGGTAGGCGGCGGCGTCGAAGCGGATCCGGCGCAGGTAGTCCGCGAGCAGCGGGAAC
Organism: Streptomyces sp. WM6372; assembly: GCF_001279655.1. Lineage (NCBI taxonomy): Bacteria > Bacillati > Actinomycetota > Actinomycetes > Kitasatosporales > Streptomycetaceae > Streptomyces > Streptomyces sp. WM6372. The sequence goes on from NZ_LGDB01000014.1 coordinate 143,178, forward strand.
TCGCCCGCGAGGTCGGTGAGGGAGGTGACGAACCGCGCCTTGCGGGTGAGGACCGCCTGCGACAGCGGCAGCGAGCCGTCCAGCCGGGTGAACCGCCGCTCGCTGAGGATCTCCAGCGACTCCCCGCTCAGCGCGATGATCTTGATGGCGCCGTTCTCGACCAGCCCCAGGGCCAGACCGTCCGCGCCGAGCCGCTCCAGCGCCCCCGCCCCGGTCAGCGTGGCCGTGACGTCGTCGACCGTCACCGCCCGCGACAGGGCCTCCGTCGTCCGCTGCACGATCGTGGCCTGCTGGGCCCGCGCGGACTCCAGCTTCCGCAGCACGGTGGCGTGCGCGAGTTCGGCCGTCGCGTCCCGTACGATCCCGACGATCCGCAGGGCCTGCCCGTCGGCGTCGCGCAGGATCCGGCCCTGCGTGTGCGTCCACTGGTCGACGCCGTCGCGCCGCTGCACGGTGAAGTACGAGCCGTACGTCTCCAGGCCGTCGTCCAGGGCGGCCTGCGTGGACTCCGCCAGCCGGGCGCCGTCGTCGGCCGGGATCCGCAGCCCCAGCGTCTCCGGGGTGTCGTCGAACTCCTCGCGCTCCAGGTCGAAGACCACGAGCCCGGACTCGTCGAGCGTCAGCGTCCCGGCGGCCAGGTCCCACTCGAAGCTGCCCATGCCGTTCAGCGCGAGCCGCTCGCCGGGCCCCGTCACGGGGTCCCGGCTGCCCTGCCCGGATCTGTCGCGCTCCGCCGCTGCCACGAGACACACCACCTAACGGCCGGGCCAGCACGGCTGGGAGATCAACCGCTCCCACTCCTCGTCAGGATGCCCCGGAAGGGTGCGCCCGGCCTCCTGCCAGCGCTTGACGAGGGAGAGGTAGATCGTCGGCTGGTCCGGTGCCGCGTGCCCGGGAGCGGTGTGGGCGGGAGGGGCGTACGGCGAGGCGGCGGGCTTGACCGCCGGCCTCGGCGCGGGCCTCGCGCCGGGCCTGGCCGCGCCGGGCTGCTCCGCCCGGCTCGCGGGAATGCGCACCCAGCCACGGCCGCCCTGCGCTCGCTGCTCCGCACTCATCGCGGTCCCCTCTCGACCTCACCGCAGAGACGTCTTCGGATGCCCGGCACCGGCCCGGTCGGTCCGTACGGTCCCGGTGGAGCCCGCCGGCCTGCCCCGGGAGCCGAGGCGCTTTCGGACTCCTGCAACCAGTCTCCCCGCCGTGAACCCCGCACCGTGCACGAATCGCATGGAAGGGCCGAATGAGGGAGCCGTCAGCAGCCCCGCGAAGAACAGTCCCGGCCACGAGGACTCGAAACCGGCGCTCAGCTCCGGCGTGCCGCCGTCCCCGACGGTGTCCAGGACGGCCCGCAGCCGGGCGTCCAGCAGCTCCAGGCGCCCCAGGTGCGGGGTGAACCCGGTGGCCGCGACGACGTGCGCGACGTCCAGTACGACCGACTCCCCGGCCGCGGTGGTCAGCCCGAGCCGGGTCCGCCCGCCGCCCACCGCCACCGCCCGGTGCAGCCGGTGCCCGAGCAGCACCGGGACGCTCCGCTCGAAGCGGTCCCGCAGCCACCAGGCCCCGGCGGGCCCGAGCGCGGTCGCCGCGATCCGCTCCCGGGTCGGCGCGGGCAGCCGGCGCACCGCCCAGGGCAGCTCCGACCACACCCAGCTGCGCCAGCCGGTGCCGAGGCCGCTGTGCGGATCGCGCAGGGCGCGCAACACCGGGCGCTCCAGCGGCTGGGGCACGGTGTTCCAGTTCAGCCGGGAGCGGCGGGCGACCAGGCAGGGCCGGGCCCCGTTCTCCGCCAGCAGGGCGGCCGTCTCCAGGGCCGCCTGCCCGGCCCCGATCACGGCGACCTCCCGGCCGGCGAACCGGGCCAGGTCGCGGTGGCCGCTGCTGTGCGAGCAGTGCCCGGGGGGCAGCTCCCGCAGCGGCCCGGGGAGGTGGACGAACGGCATCACCCCTACGGCGAGCGCGACCGTCCGGGCGAGCAGCGGCGGCCCCTCGGCGGTGCGGACCAGGAAGCCGTCGCCCTGCGGGGAGACCTCGGTGACCGTCACCTCCTCCACCTCGGGCACGGCGTGCCGGGCGAACCACATGCCGTACGAGCTGAACACGTCGATCGGCAGCGGGCTGCCGTGCTCGGCCGCCATGCCGCGCCCGGCGCAGTACGCGGCGAGGGTGCGCCGGCCGTCGGGCGCGGACAGGTTGGAGGACCAGGGCTCCGATTTCAGGTACATGCCCTCGGGCATGTGGTCCCGCCACGAGGCCATGGGGCGTCCGAGCACCCGTACGCCGAGCCCGGCCGCCGCCGCGTGCGCGGCGATCGACAGCCCGTACGGCCCGGCGCCGACCACGACGAGATCGTCCATCCGCGTCACCGCTGTCCCTCCAGTCTCATGGGCCCCGCGCCCCTGCCCGGGCCTCCAGCGGTGGGCGGGGGCGGAGGCGGGTGGCGGGGCGTCATCGGGTCACCAGCTCGTCCGGTTCGGCGGAGGCGGCCGGGGTGGTCGGCGCGGCCGGGGCGGCCGGCGGGGTCAGATCGCGGGCGCGCTGGCGCGGGGCGCGCACCACGGCGCGGGCCGTGCGCCGGCCGTGGGCCGGAACACCGCGCAGGGCGCGCGCGCCCTTCCCCGCGCCCCGGCCGAGGAAGGCGGCGAGCATCGCGAAGAACGGCATCGGGTCGTCGGCGGCGAACCAGGCCGCCTCCACCCGCTCCCGCTCCGCGCGCGGCGCCACCCGTACGGGCCCGGGCCGCGCGCCGCCGGGCCGCTCGCCGCCCGCCCGCTCGCCCGCGGTGCTGCCCTGCCCGGCCCCGGTGTCCTCGGCCCGCGCCGGAGCGGGGACGGCGTCCCGGCCGCCCGCCGCGGAGCGCCACGGGAGTTGGCGGCCGCGGACCGCCGCCAGCAGGGCGTAGTTCTCCGCGACGAACACCCGGCCCGGACCGCCCGCGGACTCCGGGACCCGTTGACCCGTCAGGTCCAGGTACATCGCCTGGACCACGTCCAGCCCGCCCGCGTCCGTGAACAGCCGGAACTGCGCGCCCGGCCGGGGGTTGAAGTCCACCAGCCGGAAACAGCCCTTCTCGTCCCGGCGGAAGTCCAGGTCCAGGATCCCCTGGTAGCCCAGCCGCCGGGCGAGCCGCAGCCCCGCCTCCTCCACCGCCGGATCCGGCAGCCAGCGCCCCACCGCCGTCAGCCCCGTCCGCACCGGCCAGGACAGCTCCTTGCGGCCCGACCCCGCGAGCAGCGGGTGCCCGCCCCGGCCGAACGCGCCGTGGAAGAACCAGTCGGTGTCCGTCCCGGCCGGCAGGAACCGCTGGAGCAGCAGCCGGCTCCCGGCCTCCTCCGTGCGCTCGTACAGCCGGCGCGCCTCGGCGGCGGTGTGCACGAGCGTGGTGCTGCGCAGTCCGGCGCCCGCGGGCAGCAGCCAGGGCCGGCTCCACTTGGCCACCACCGGCAGGCCGAGCCGCCACGCGGCCTCCGCCGCCTCGGCCCCGCTCGCCGGGATCACCGTCTCCGGGTGCGGGATGTCCCAGCGCGCGCACAGCCGCGACAGCTCCGCCTTGTCCGCCACCCGGGCCGGCAGCCCGTCGGGCTGATGGGGGATCCGGAACCGCCCGTCGAGCATCGGCGCGATCCGCGCGACGGCGATGGCGCTCAGGTCGTCCATCGCCACGAGCACCGCCGGCCTGCCGATCCGCTCCGACACCCCGACGAGGCACTCCAGCAGCGTCTCCGGGGCCTCGGGGTCCAACCCCCCGGCCGGCCCGGGATGTGCGGCGCGCAGGTAGCGCGAACGCCCCATGGGACCTCCCCCGGCCTCGACGACGGCATGGACCTCCACGCCCCTGCGCCCGAGCGATCTGACGGCGCCGAGGGTTCCGTGGTGGAACGGATTCCGATCGAGTCTGAGCACTACTGCGGGCACATGGCCGTCGAACGCGTGCATGGGAACGGTGTCTTTCACCTAGTCGGACCAAGCGGGGAGGATACGCAGCTGCGAATGGCCTACGCGGCGGTCACCGGACAGGCCATTCGTCAGATGTGATGCCTAACGTCTTTGACAAGCACACCGATTCAGGAAAGTTCGGGAGACGCCATGCCCAGACCACACCGCCGACTGGCGAGCACCTGCATCGGTACGGTGACGGCCGGACTGCTCGCCACCGGAGCCGCGCTCGCGGCCCCCGAGAAGGAGCAGCCCAAGGGTTCCGACATCGCCATGGGCGCGTTTCTCGACTCCGGCCAGACCGGAGTCGCCCGGATCCCGCACCTGTCGCGCTGGCTGGGCGGCAAGGAGATCCGCGTCGGGCACACCTATCTGCCCGGAGACCGGTGGGCCCGCATCGAGAACCCCGACTTCCTGGAGGCCTGGGCCCAGTGGCGGCGGGCCAAGGCGGACCGGCTCTTCGTCCTCAACGTGCCCATGCAGGAGCGCAACGAGGACCACGTCCCCGACCGCGAGGTGGCCCGGCTGATCCGGGCGGGCGCGGAGGGACGGTTCGACCACCACTTCGAGAAGCTCGCCCACCGGCTGGTGGAGCTGGGCGTCCCGGACACGGTGATCGTGCTGGGCTGGGAGATGAACGGCGCCACGTACACGCACCGCTGCGCGCCGGACCCGGAGGGCTGGAAGGAGTACTGGAACCGCATCGTCAACACGATGCGCTCCGTCCCCGGACAGGAGTTCAAGTTCGATTTCGCCCCCAACCGCGGGTCGGACGCGATCGGCTGGACCACCTGCTACCCGGGCGACGACGTGGTCGACGTCGTCGGCATGGATTCGTACGACCAGGCTCCCGGCAAGACCTTCGACGAGATGGTCAGCCAGCCGTACGGGCTCCAGCAGCACGTCGACTTCGCGAAAGCGCACGGCAAAGAGATCTCGTACCCGGAGTGGGGGCTGTTCCGGCACGGGGACAACCCGGTGTACGTGCAGCGCATGCTGAAGTGGATCGAGCAGCACAAGCCGCTCTACCACACCATCACCGACTACTGCCCGCACGGCGTGTGGCAGTGCAAGCAGAACCCCCGGTCCGCGAAGGCCTTCCGGGCCGCGCTCGCACCCGAGCGGCCGGGCCCGGTGATCCCGACCCCGGTGATCCCGACGCCGGTGATCCCGACCCCGGTCATCCCGACCCCGGTGGTGCCGACCCCGGTCATCCCGACCCCGTCGATCCCGACGCCCGAGATCCCGACCCCCGAGGTCCCCGTGCCCTCGCCGGTGGTCCCGAGCCCGCAGATCCCGGTGCCGGTCCCCTCCCCCGAGACTCCCAGCACGAGCCCCGGCACGAGCCCCGTACCCGCCCCCGAGCCGGTGCCCGAGCCGGTGCCCGTCCCCTCGCCGGCCGTTCCGTCGCCCGAGGTCCCGGCACCGGCACCGGTCCCGGTCCCGGTGTCCCCGGAGCCGGTCGAGCCGAGCCCGCAGGTCCCGGCTCCCGAGAGCCCCTCCGCCGAGCCGGCTCCCGACCCCGTGCCCTCGCCGATGGCCCCGAGCCCGAGTCAGGACCCGGTCCCGGTCCCCGTTCCGGTCCCGGAGCCGTCGCCGGTGCTGCCCCCGGTCCCGGTCCCGGTCCCGGTCCCGGTCGTGCCGAAGCCCGAGCCGGCCGATCCGCCCACCAACAGCACGGAGTGGTGCGTGCCGGTCAACTTCGGCGAGTGGCTCTCCAAGCTGGTCGGAAAGCAGTCGGTCTGCGTCAAGATCGACTGGGGCAAGGACTCCGGCTTCTGGCCCTGGTAGAGCCGTCATCGGACCCGCAGTTCGTTGAGCCGCGCCCGCCAGTCCCTGGCGGCCGGCAGCGCCTCGCGCAGCGCGTCCACCGCCCGCTCGCGCCCCGTCACCTGCGATTCGTGCAGGCGGAGCAGGGGCGCGAGCGCCGTCCTGGCCAGCAGGAACCGCTGGTTGACGACGGTCTCGGGCCGCCAGTGGTTCTTGTACGGCTCGTTGCCGCGCAGGAAGCTCACCACCGGGCGGCCCTCCGCCAGGGCGCGGCCCGCCTCGTAGCGCAGCAGCAGCGTGGCCACGTCCACCTTCCGGGTCCGCAGGTCCGGGTCGGCCCCGTACAGGTAGCCGCCGCTGAGCGCCCCCGACAGCAGGGTGACGTTGGCGGCCACCACCTTCCCGTCCAGCCGGAACTCGGTCAGCCGGCCCTCGCCGACCCGCACCATCCGCCGGGTGGCCCGGGTCAGGTGCTCGGCGAAGCGGGGCCTGAGGTGCTCCGGGGTCACCCCGCGCCCGCGCCACTGCTTCTCGTGGAGCTGCAGCAGCGTCCGTACGGCGCGCGGCACCTCCTGCTCGGTGACCTCGTGCTCCTCGATCCCGGCCGCGTCGGTCTTGCGCAGCTTGGCCCGGACCCGCTGGGCACCGGAGGCCGGCATCCGCTTCACGAGCTCGTCGAAGGGCAGCGCGGGCAGCTCCATGCAGGTGGAGTCGGTGAGCTTGCTCCGGATCCCCGGCCACTGGCCGTACAGCGCCTCGGCGGCGGCCCCGGGCCGTACCTCGCGCAGGTCGACGACCGCGCCGCGGGCGGCCCGGTGCAGGCCGTGGGCCAGCGCCGGGACGACCTGGTCGGCGTACTCGGCGGCCACCAGGACGTCGAAGTAGTCGGTGATGCCGCCGCCGAGCGGCACCAGGAGCGGCAGCGGCCGGTGGACGAGCATCAGCGCGCACGCGCCGACGAGTTCCCCGCCCCGCCGTACGAGCACGATCCGCAGCCGCCCGTCCCGGCCGTAGGAGAGCCACCAGGAGTGCAGCCAGGCGTGGCTCTGGAACGGGGTGGCGGTGGGACAGGCCCGGAAGAGCCGGTTCCACGGCTCTTCCAGCGCGGCGAACTGCCGGGGGTCGCGGCACAGCGTCACCGACAGGGCCCCGGTGGAGCCCGTGGTCATCGCACGGACTCCTTCTCCTTGGTCTCGGTGTGGTCGCCCTGGGCGGGCAGGGAGGCGTACTCCTCGACGACGGGCCCGGCGAGGAGCTGCTCCTCGGGCCGCCGGGTGCGGCCGGCGGGCCGGGCGAGCAGCCACAGTCCGCCGAGCAGCCCGCCGGCGCACAGCCCGACGGCCCCGCTGATGGCGGCGGACGGCGAGGCGGGCTCGCTCGGCGCGACGGCCTGGTTGAACAGCAGCAGCTGGACGCCGGTGTTCTTGGCGGCCTGATTGCTGCTCAGCGAGAGCGCGTCGGCTACGGCGTTGGCGATGTCGGCGGCCTCGGCCGCGCTCTTCGACGTCCCCGTGATGGCGATCATCGGCGACTCGGGGGAGGTCTCGGCGCGCACCTGCGTACGGAGCCGTCCGGCGCTGATGCCCGCGCGCGGCTGGGCGTACGCGAGGGTGGAACTGCTGGTGGCGATGCGGGCGTACGCCTGGGCGAAGCCGAGGGCGGTGGCCGGCTCGGTCGTCTCGTTCGGGACCGCGACGACGTAGCTGGTGGCGGCGTACTCGGGGGCCTTCAGCACCCCGTACGCCCCGCCCGCGGCCAGCCCCAGCACGGCGGCGGCGGGCAACGGCCACCAGGCGGGCGGCGGCAGCAGCCGCACCTTGCGACGGCGGCGGTCGGTCTTCCTCTGATCGGCCTTCCTCTGGTCGCCCTTCCTCTCGGCCTTCTTCTCGGCCTTCTCGGCCTTCTTCTGATCGGCGGTGTCAGCCATGTACGTGCCTTCCTGGAGGGGTGGGAGTGGTTTCGGTCCCCCGCTCGGGGGACCCCGTCGGTGGTGCGTCGATCGAGGCGCCCCCCGGCGTCGGGGCGGGACGGGACCCCGGCAGGGCCAGGGCGTAGACCGCGAGGAGGCGCTCCGCGCTGCGGGCGATGTCGTAGCGGCGGGCCACCGGGGGCTGGGGCAGACGCCGCGCTCCCGCCTCCATGTGCCCGCGCAGGGCGGCGACCAGTTCCTCCGTCCCGGTCCCGATCCGCCGCGCCCCGGGCGCCTCCGCGGCCGGGAGGTCGTCGATCGCCGGACAGGTGACGTGCAGCACCGGCAGCCCCGCGGCCAGCGCCTCCACCACCGCCAGCCCGAACGCCTCCTCCCGCGACGGCGACACGAACACGTCCATGGCGGCCAGCAGTGCCGGGATCCCGGGCGTCCGCCCGTCCGCGCTGTCACCGAGCGGGTCCCGCTCCCCCAGCAGGTGGACCCGGCTCTGCGCGCCCAGCTCCGCGGCGAGCCGCCGCAGCGACGCCCGCTCCGGACCCTCCCCGGCCAGCAGCAGGTGCGCTCCCGGCAGCGCCGCCACCGCCCGCACCAGCGAGTCGAACCGCTTGCCCGGCACCAGCCGCCCGACCCCGCCGACCACGAACGCCCGCTCCGGCAGCCCGGTCCGGGCCCGGGTGGCCCGGCGCACCCCCTCGTCGAAGCGGAAGCGGCCGGCCTCGATGCCGTTCGGTACGACGTGCACGCGCGCGGCCGGCACCCCCCAGCCCTCCAGTCGCGCCGCCACGGTCTCCGACACGGCCACGGTCGCCGCGCCCAGCCGTTCGCTGGCCAGGTACAGCGCCCGCACGCCGCCCGTCAGCGGCCGGCCCTCGATCTCTCCCTCGCCGAGCGAGTGCTCGGTGGCCACGGTCGTCCCGACCCCGGCGAGCCGGGCCGCGAGCCGCCCGTACACGCAGGCCCGGTACAGGTGCGTGTGCACGAGGTCGTACTGCTCGCGCCGGATGAACCGCACCAGCCTCGGCAGCGCCCCCAGGTCCCGGTTTCCCCGCATCCCCAGGTGCACCACCCGCACCCCGTCGGCCCGCAGGCCCTCGGCCACCGGCCCGGGGTTGGTCAGCGTGAGCACGTCGCAGCGCATCGGCATGTGCCGCAGCAGCAGCCGGAGCTGCTGCTCGGCGCCGCCGACCCCGAGCCCGGTGATGATGTGCAGCGCCCGCAGCGACTTCACGGGCGCACCGCCCGCCGCAGCTCCCGCACCCGGTACCGCAGCTGCTTGATCCGCAGCCGCCCGGGCCCGTCCGCCTGGCTGACGTGGGTGCGCGGCAGGGCGTGCGGGCCGGCCAGCGGGCCGGGGTCGATGGCGCACGCGTACCCGTACCCGGCGGCCCGCGTCGCCGCGACGACCCGCGCGTCGAGGTGTCCGTACGGGTAGCAGAACCCCTCGGGCAGGGTCCCGGTCAGCTCCCGGATCAGCTCCCGGCTGCCCCGCAGCTCCTGCTGGAGGATGTCGTCGGCGGCCGCGGTCAGGTCCTGGTGGAGCAGGCCGTGCGAGCCGATCTCCTGCCCGGCGGCGGCGACTTCGCGGATGCCCTCGGCCGTCAGCAGGGACTTGCGCGGGCCCAGCGGGTCCCACACGTTGTCCACCCCGAGCCGTCCCGGCAGCACGAACAGCGTGGACGTGCAGTCGTGGCGGCGCAGCAGCGGCAGCGCCCGGGTCAGGTAGTCGGTGTAGCCGTCGTCGAAGGTCAGCCCGACGAGCCCGGCGCCGCGTCCGGACGCGCAGGCCCGGAGCAGTTCGCCGACGGAGACCCCGCGCAGGCCCCGCGAGCGCAGCCACTGCAGCTGCGCCTCCAGCGTGCCCGGGGTGACGGTGATGCCGTACGGGTCCTCGGAGGGGTCGGTGAACTCGGCGACCGAGTGGTACATGAGGACCCACGGCGAGGCGGTCCGGCGGGCGGGGACCGTGGCGGCGGCCGGCGCCGTGCGGGTGTCAGCGGGCATTGCGGAACCTCTGGGTCATCTGGGTGATCTGGGCGGGGAGGGCGGTGATCTCTAGCGCCCGTATGGCCATGCCGCAGGCGCCGAACATGGCGGGGACGAGCAGGCAGCCGAGCGCGGCGCTGAGCAGCGGGTCGGGGATCATCGGCCCGGCGATCCAGCCGGTGCCGCAGGCGCCGACGGCGGCGACGGAGAGCCGGCCGATGCTGAGCGCGACCCGGCGGACCTGGATGGCGACGATCCGCGAGCCGAGCCCGGTGAGCAGCAGGGCGGCGGTGGTGGAGATGCCGGCGGCGTTGGCCGCGGCGATGCCGTACGTGCCCCACCAGCGGACGGCGAAGGCTCCGGCCACGATGTTGACGAGGAGTCCGGCGCCCATCGCGAGCGCCGGGAACCAGGTGGGCCGGGCGGTCGAGAAGAAGGGCCGGGACAGCGCCCCGACGAGGCAGTGGCCGAGGAGTCCGAGGGCGTAGACCCGCATGACGGAGGCGGTGGCCAGGGTGTCGCGGTGGGTGAACGCGCCGCGTTCGAAGAGCACCTGGATGATCTGGGGCGCGTACCCGATGACGAGGGCGCTGCCCACGAGGACGGCGAGGGAGGCCAGCGCGAGGTCCTGTTCGACGCGCCGCCGGGCCTTCTCGCGCTCTCCGCCGGCCATGGCCTGGGCGACGACGGGGAAGGTGACGGTGCAGATCATCAGCGACAGCACCATCGGCATCTGCGCGACCTTCTGCGCGTAGTTCAGGTGCGAGATGGCCCCGGGCGGCAGCGAGGCGGCCAGGAACCGCTCGACCAGTACCTGCGACTGCCGGAACACCGCGAAGAAGATCACCGGGGCGATCAGGCCGAACGCGATGAGGGTGGGCCGGTCCCGGTCGCGCTGGCTGCGCGGCGCGCCCTTGGCGCGGGGCGGCCCGAAGCCCACGTTGCGGAGGAACGCGGGCAGTTGGACGAGCGCCATCAGCAGCCCGCCCGCGGCGACCCCCGCGGCGGCGGCCCGCACCCCCCACACCGCGTGCAGGGCGATCATCGTCCCGATGATCCCGACGTTGTACGAGACGTAGATCGCGGCCGGCGGCACGAACGAGCGGTGCGCCCGCAGCGCGGCGCTGAAGTACCCCGCGACCCCGAAGGACAGCACGGTCAGCGCCGTCATCCGGGTGCACTCCACGGCCAGCGCCGGGTCGGGCAGTCCGGGCGCGAGCACGGCGACGACGAGCGGCGCGGCGACGACGAGCAGGGTGGCGACGACGGCCAGGAACACGGTGAGCCGCGGCAGGGTCGCGCCCACGAGGAGCCGTACGGGGTCCTGCGCGCGGGCCTCCTTGCGGGTGAGCCCGGCGCGGGAGGCCGCCCGCCGGGCCAGGGCCTGGCTGAACGCCGGCACCATCAGCAGCGCCATGGCGTCCTCGATGAGCAGCGTCGAGGCCATCTCGGGCACGGTCCAGGCGATCAGGAAGGCGTCGCTGTCGTGCCCGGCCCCGAAGAGGTGCGCGATGGTCTGGTCCCGGAACAGCCCGAACACCGCCCCGGCGGCGGTCAGTCCGGCGGTGACGGCGGCGGCCTTGGCCAGGAACCGCCCCAGCGGGGCCGGCGCCGCGTTCGCGCCCGCGGTCCCGGCGGGCGGGTCGTCCCGTACGGGCCCCGGGCCTTGGGGCGGTTCGCGGCGCGCGGCCCCGGCCCGGGCCCGGGCCGCCACCCGGACATTGCGCCCGTCCCCGGGCGCGCCCGGGGAGGGGCGGACCCCGGCGGAGCCGTGCGGGGCTGCGGGGGACGCCGGGACCGGCGTGCCCGGGACGCGGGCGGGGCCCGCCGCGGCCGGGGGGCCGGAAGCGGGCCGCCAGGGCGTCGTATCGGTCACCGGCCGTCCGCACCCGGAACGGCGCGCGGTGCGGCCAGGAGGCCGGTGCGCCCGCCCGCCGCAGCGGCCGAGTCCCGTCCGGAGGGCGAGGGCAGTGCCCACCAGGCCGCCAGGCCGATGATCACCCCGGTCAGGACGGTCGACGGCCCGCCGATGTCCGCGTACAGGAAGTCGGTCAGCTGCCAGACGAACAGCCCGATCGCGATCAGCCCGCAGTCCCGCAGCGCGGAACCGCCGCTGACGCACCGCCGCAGACCCGCGACGAGCAGCGCCGCCCAGCCGCCCGCCAGTGCGGTCAGCCCGATCAGCCCCTGCTCGCTCAGCACCAGCAGGTACATGTTGTGCGGGGAGAGCAGCGGCTGGCGGATGTACGCCTGCCCCGCGCCGGCGGTGTCGCTGCCGGAGGACAGCCCCAGCGAGGAGTGCCCGTCCCGGTTGGCCGGGAAGCCCTTGAGGCCCACCCCGACCGCCGGCCGCTCGCGCCACATCGACTCGGCGGCGGCCCACATCGTGTAGCGGTCGGTCACCGACTGGTCGGGGGCGCTGGAGACCTGCGTGATCGAGGTCAGCCGCTCGGCGACCATCTCGGAGCCGACCCCGAGCCCGCCCACCAGGACCACCCCGGCCGCGGCCAGGGCGAGCAGCACCTTCAGCGCCCGCCGGATCCCGGCGAGCAGCATCACCAGCACCGCCGCGCCGACCGTGGCGATCCACACGCCCCGGCTGAACGACAGCACCAGCGGCAGCACCAGCAGCAGCGCCACGCCCCCGCCGATCCGCCGGACCCGCCGCGGCAGCCCGGGCGCCAGCCCGACCGCGGTCGCCACGATCAGCCCGTACGCCACTACGGTGGCCATGCCCATCACGTCACCGGGGCCGAAGGTGCCCACGGCCCGGACGTCCTGGCCCTGGTACGAGGCCCCGGTGTGGGTGGCGAACTGCACGACCCCCACCGCGCCCTGCACCAGCGCCAGCACCACGAAGCACCCGGCGGCCAGCCGGAACTCCCCGGCGTCGCGCACCAGCAGCACGATCGCCGCCGGGACCAGCACGAACACCTGGAGGTAGCGCACGAACCCGGGCAGCGCCGCGTACGGGTCCCCGGCGGTCGCGGTCGCCACCGCCAGCCCCACGGCGGGCACGCCGAGCACCAGCACACCCAGCGGGCTCAGCTCCCGCACCCGGCCGCGCAGCGCCTGCACCGCGCAGACCAGCACCAGCAGCAGCGAGGCGGCGTCGGCCGGGCCGACCTTGCCGGAGGTGCTCGCGTCGCCCGCCGCGATCGGGGCGAGCAGCAGCAGGACGGTCGCGGCGAGCGGCAGCAGCGGCCAGTGCCGCCGCAGCAGGCCCGCCGCGTCGGGCCGGACGCCGGCCGGCGACAGGGCGAGGCTCATCAGCTGCCCCCCAGCCGGAAGCGGAAGAAGGAGGCCGCGGTGCGGGCGAGGATCCACAGGTCCTGCCACAGCGACCAGGTGTCGATGTAGTGGTTGTCGAAGCGGGCCCGGTCCTCGATCGAGGTGTCCCCGCGCAGGCCGTTGATCTGGGCGAGCCCGGTGATGCCGACGGGCATCCGGTGCCGGGCCTCGTAGCCGGGGTGCACGCTGCTGAACTTCGCCACGAAGAAGGGCCGTTCCGGCCGCGGTCCGACCAGGCTCATGTCACCCCGTACGACGTTCCACAGCTGCGGCAGCTCGTCCAGCGAGGACTTGCGCAGGAAGGAGCCGACGGGGCTCATCCGGTGGTCGCCCGCGACCGTCCACCGGGTGGCGGACTCGTGCTCGTCGGCGCGCAGGGTGCGGAACTTCAGCAGCGTGAAGGGGCGCCCGTACAGGCCGACGCGCTCCTGCCGGAAGATCACCCCGGGCCCGTCGGCGATCCGTACGGCCAGCGCGCACACGCCCATGACGGGCGCGGCGGCGATCAGCGCGAGCGCGGCCAGCAGCCCGTCGATGGCCCGCTTCACCCAGCGCTCCACCGGGCGGGACGGGCGCGGCAGCAGCGGCTGTACCGCGTACCCCCACAGCTGGTCGGCGGGCTGGGCCACCCGCATGCCGGTGACCTTGGCGGTGCCGGCCGGGTCGGCGAGCCAGAGCCGGCAGCCGTGGTCGTGGAAGAGGCGGACCAGGGCGGCGGTGCGCTCGTCGGCCTCCGGCGGGCGGGTGAACACCGCGTGCCGGACCGAGTTCTGGATGACCGCGCGCCGGATGTCCTCGTGCGTGGCGAGCACCGGTACGGCGCCGCCGCCCTCCTCGGGGGCGGCGGTGGCGGCGAGCCCGACGGGCCGCAGCCCGTACTCCGGGCGCCCGTGCAGGGCCGCGGCGACCGCGCTCGCCCCGGCGCCGGGGCCGACGACGAGGGCCGAGGCGGGCCGGCGGCGGGCCGCGCGGCGGCGGATCCGGTGGGCGAACCCGCGCCCGGCGCAGGTCAGTACGGTCTGCAGACAGACGGCGCCCAGCAGGGCCGGCCAGCCCAGGGCCCGGCCCGGCGCCACGGCGGCCACGACGGCGGCGAAGGCGCACCACAGGGCGGCGGCCCGCCCGGCCAGCGCGGGCAGCTCCAGCAGCGCGCAGGGCGCGAGCCGCGGCCGGTACAGCCCGGCCTGCGCGTGCAGCGCGGCCGCCAGCACGGCCATCGGGACGGCCGCCCCGGCCGGCACCGCCGTCCCGGGCGCGGACAAGGCCGTCGTGGTGAGCACGGCGGCCAGCGCGTCGGCGGTCAGCAGCGGGAGGACCCCGTCGCGGCGACGGACCCGCTGCGGCCGCGCCAGTGGCCTGGCCGGGTCGGCCCGGGGCCGGCGCGGGGGGTGGATGGCGGTCACGGACCGTCGGACGGCTGCGGTGCCGGCGGTGCCGCCGGCGGGCCCCGTGCCGCCCTGCCCGGTGTGCCGGGCGGGTGCGCTGTCCATCGTCATCGGCTGATGCGCTCCTGGTTCAAGGGCCGGGGCCTGCCCAGCAGTTCGTGGTACAGACCGGTGACCGCGTCCGCGGTCCGCCGCACGTCGAAGTCGGTCCGGGCGTGCTGTTGGGCCTGCTCCCCGAGTTCGGCGAGCAGCCGCGGTTCGGCGAGCAGCCGTCCCATGGCCTTGGCCAGGGCCGTCGGGTCCTCCGGCGGTACCAGGCAGAGCCGTCCCTGACCGGGCGGCAGGCTCTCCCGGGCACCGCTGACGTCGGAGACCAGGACCGGTCGGCCGCAGGCCATGGCTTCGAGCGGGGCGAGCGCCATGCCCTCCCACCGCGACGGCAGTACAACGAGATCGGCGGCCCGAAGCCACGGTCGGATGTCGGGGGCGGCCCCCGCGAAGAGCACTCCGGGCGGGGCGCTGCGCCGCAGCCGCTCGGTGTCGGGGCCGTCGCCGACGAGCGCGAGACGGGCTTCGGGGACGTTGCCGAGCACCTCCCGCCAGGCCCGGAGCAGGATGTCCTGGCCCTTCTGCTGGCAGAGCCGGCCCACGCAGACGGCGAGCGGCCCGTCGCCCAGGAAGGCGGCGGGCAACGGGAGTTCGGTACGCGCCCGGGTCCGGTCGGCGTCCCGGTCGGGGCCGCCGGGCCGGAAGTGGTCCAGGTCCACGCCGTTGCGGATCACCGACCAGTGGGCGGTGATCCCCTCGGCCTCCCCGGCCCGGCGTTCGGCCTCGCTGACGCAGAGCACCCGATCGGCCCAGCGCGCCCCGAACCGCTCCCAGCGCAGGGCGAGCGCGGCGGTGGCCCCGCCGACGGCGTCGAAGGACCAGGCGTGCGGCTGGAAGACGGTCGGCACGGCCCCGCGCACGGCGAGCCGCCCGGCGAGGCCCGCCTTGGCGCTGTGGGCGTGCAGGACGTCGGGCCTGACCAGCCCGACGATCCGCCGGGCGCCGAGCACTTCGGCGGGCAGGTCGGGCCCGGGGGCCCGGCCGGCGCGCCAGGTGAGCACCTCGGCCCCGGCCGCGCGGGCGGCGTAGGCCAGCCGTCCGCCGAGCGGGCAGCCGACGGCGGTCCGCAGGCCGGCGGCCGTCTGGGCGCGGACGAGGTCGACGACGACGCGGGCGACACCGCCGTCGACGGGCTGGACGAGGTGCAGGACGGACAGGGGGCGGGGAATCGGAGCCTGCGCGGGAGAGGACTGCGCAGGGGAAGGCTGTGTCGGCACGCGGAGTGGTCTCCTACGTTCAGCGGCGCGCGTCTGTCTGAACGAAGAGCACACCGAGGAATTGACCCTGGCTTTCGCCCGTGAACCTGAAGCTCAGGCTGCGGGCACCACCGGACAGGGCGGGACTCAGGTCGAACACGTCCGCGTCATATCCGAGATTATTCATATGTTCGGGCTGTCGCACGAACGAGGGATCTCCGAATTCCGTGATCGTGGAATTCATAACATCATTAAAAGGATTTTCTGCATCGCTGATGTTGACCCGGCGGCCGCTGTCGGAGGTCACGGTGAGTGAGTCACCGAGGGTCCCGCGGTCCCCGTCGTACGCGACCACCCCGGCCTTGCCGGCCGACCCCGCGGCCACGTCCAGACCGGCGATCTCCACCGTCTCGCCGGCCCCCGCGCCGGCGCCCGCGGCGATCGACTCGAAGCCGTCCCACACCGAGATCCGGCGCACCGGCTCCTGCGGGTGCTCGTACGCCACGACCAGCGTCCAGCCGCCCCAGGCACCCACCTCGGAGTGGCCCATCGCGATGTTCAGCTGGGCCACCGTCCACATCCCGGCGCCGCCCTTGCGGACCAGCGGGGTCACGTCGGCCGAGGCCTGGTAGGCATCGCTGCCCGCGTCCGTCCGGTGGCCGATCACCGTGTCGGCGAGGACCTCCTTGTAGGCCCCGCCGGGCTCGGCGACCAGCACCCGGCCGTTGTCCTCCGGCGGTTTCTGCTCGCCCACCCGCAGGTTCCCGCCCCAGTACAGGCGGGCGTACGAGACCTTCGCGCCCTGCGGGACCTTGAGCTCGGCCCGGGTGGAGTTGTAGGTGTCCGGGTCCTTGTCGACCTCGCTGTAGAACATGTCGAAATCGCTGTTGACCCCCGCCGCGCCCTGCTTGACCTCGGCGCACGGCTCGGCGTCCGGCGCCTCCTCACGGCGGCAGGCGATGGAGGAGTTCGAGGCGCGGACCAGTCCGCCGCGCTGGACGGCCTGGTAACGCTGGGCGAAGGGGATCTTGGTCATTTCCCGCGCGGCGGGAGCGGCGGGGCCCGGCGGGGCGGCCGTGGCCCCGGATGCCGTGGGGACGTTCGCCGAAAGTACGAGGCAGGACAGCAGACCGAGCGTGCCGAGGATTCTGCGGGACGAACCCATGACCCTGTCTCCATTTTCGATCAAGGGGACAAAACAGGAGTGAACTTTGTCAGAAATCAGGCGGGAAATCACGCCGGACTCGCTCGTACGGCCTTTTGGGCGATAACACGCACCCTCGCAGGCGGCGGGTCGTTATGCGGTGCACCATTGTTCGAACCGAAAGGAAAAACGGAGATGAAGAAGAGGCTGATGCGCGCCACCACTCTGGCGGTCGCCGGCGCTGCGGCGCTGATGGGCGGCGCGGGCCTCGCCTCCGCGGACTCGGCGGCGCAGGGTCTCGCGGCGGGTTCCCCCGGCGTGGCGAGCGGCAACCTGGTCCAGGTCCCGGTCAACGTCCCCGTGAACGTCTGCGGCCTCACGGTCAACGTGATCGGCGCGCTGAACCCGGCGTTCGGCAACACCTGCATCAACGCCTGACCGCCCGTCCTACCGTCCGACCGTCAGCCCAAACGTCAATCGGATCGCTCGAAACCAAGGCATCCGGGTGAAGGCACGCAACCCGAACGCGGGCCCCGCCGTTGATCCGGGTGCTCCACTACCGGGCAATCCAGCAAAAAAGGGACGACAATGATCAAGAAGATGATGGCCACTGCGGCTGCCGCAGCCTCGGTCGTGGGCATCGGTGCCGCCATGGCCCCGCAGGCGATGGCCATCGGCAACGACAACGGCATCAACACCGTCAACGGCAACGGCGCCTCGCAGATCTACGGCAACCAGGCCACCTACGGCAACATGAGCCCCCAGATGGCGCTCATCCAGGGCTCGTTCAACAAGCCCTGCATCGCGCTGCCGGCCAAGGTCAACGCCCAGTCGATCCTCGCGCTCGTCAACGTCGGCGTCCAGGACATCCCGATCCTGTCCAACCCGATGAACCAGCAGTGCACCGAGAACTCCACCCAGGCCAAGGGCGACGAGCCGCTCTCGCACATCCTGGACAACATCCCGGTCCTCTCGGGCAACGCCTCCGCCGGCAGCTGACCGCAGCCCGCGCAAGCGAGGCCGCCGCACCCTCCGGGTCGCGGCGGCCTCGCCGCTTCTCCCCACCGCTCGGCCGCAGCACCCGACTGCGCCGCAATGAGCGCGTAAATCCGCCGCGAATTCCTGGCGGCGTACGCGCGGGTGAATTACGGAGCCACCCGCAAAAATCTCCGGTTTCTTTTCACGGACCCACTCGTTGTTATTTCTGCAGTGGACACGCCCCTGCGGGAAGGATCGAAAACAAATGACGTACAAGAAGGCAGTGGTGCTGGCCGCCGGCGCTCTCATGGCCGCCGGTGCCGCCTCGCCCGCCATGGCCGACTCGGTCGCCGACGGCCAGGCCATCGGCTCCCCCGGCGTGCTCTCCGGCAACCTGGTCCAGGTTCCGGTGCACGTCCCGGTCAACGTCTGCGGCAACACCGTCAACGTGATCGCCGCGCTGAACCCCACGTTCGGCAACACCTGCGTCAACGCCTGACGAAGCGCCTGCCCGCAAGGGCAAACCTCCTCGGGGTGGCCTCGGAGTGCACGGCGGTGCACTCCGGGGCCACCTTCGATCAGCACCGGCGGGAGAGCCGGTAGACAGGGAAGGACCCATGCGACAGGTACTGAGCCGACAGGTACTGGGCAAGGGGGTGCTCACGGCGGCGGCCGCCTCGAGCCTGCTGTCGATCGCGACCGGCGCGGCCTACGCGCACTCGGGGGCGATGGCCGAGGCCTCGCATTCGCCGGGTGTGCTGTCCGGCAACAGCGTCTCGGTACCGATCACCCTCTCGCCGAACGTCTGCGGCAACAGCGTGGACGGCGGAGCGGCGCTCAACCCCGCGATGGGGAACACGTGCGCCACCACGACCGGCTCGGACGCGCACCACTCCGACCGGGACTACGAGCGCTACCTCAGCCCCGAACGCTCCGAGGCCATCGAGCGCTACCTAGAGGAGCACCAGCGCGGCCGGCACGCGCTGCCGGAGCAGCGCCGCGAAGAGCCCAGCCGCGAGGAGCCCCGCCACGAGGGGGCCCGCCACGAGGGGGCCCGCCGCCCTGCGCCCCGGCACGCGGCCCCCCGGTACGAGGAGCCGCGCGACGAGGGCGGCTACGGCGGATCGGACGAGTCGAGCAGCTCCGGCGGCTACGGCGGATCGGACGAGTCGAGCAGCTCCGGCGGGTACGGAGGCTCGGACGAGAAGGAGTGCGACGACCATCCGCACGCCCTCCCGGCCCCGGCCCCGGTGGCCCACCCCGCTCCCCCGGCGCCCGAGCGGCCGCAGCCGCGGCCCCACCCCGCGCCGAAGCCCATCCCCCACCCGGCCCCGAAGCCCCCGGTCCACGAGGTACCCGCGCCGCCGCAGCCCGCGCCGGAGCCGGCCCCGGCCCCGGTGCCCCTGCCGGCCCCGGTCCACGAGGCGCCCGTACCGCTTCCCGCGCCGGCTCCGGGGCCCGCCCCGGTGGCGGAGGCGCCCCGGCCGCTTCCGGCTCCCGCGCCGGTCGCCCAGGAGGCCCCCGCACCGGCGCCGCCGCGCGGCAGCCAGTTCGTGGAGCACCCGGCTCCGGCACCGGCGCCCGAGGCCGTCCGTCCCGCCGACCAGCCGCCGGCCGCCCCCGCCGGTGACACCCCGATCCACCTGGCTCCGGCGCCCGCACCGGCACCGCTCCCGGTGACGCCGGCGGCTCCGGCCCCCGTACCCGTACCCGCTCCGGCACCCGCCCCCGCGCAGGTGTCCGCGCCGGCGCTCGCCGAGACCGGCGCGGGTCAGCCGGGTGCGGCGGCGGCCCTCGCCTCGGCGCTGATCCTGGGCGGCGCCATTCTGTACCGGAGGTCCCGGATCGCCTGACCGGCAATGCCGGTAATCGGAAGAAATATCGGCCGGAGAATCCCTCGTCGGATTCTCCGGCCGTTGCCGTACGCGTTTCCGGAGCGGCGGGGAATCGTTACGCAGGGCGAAAGCGGCGCGACGGTCGCCGCCGACGCCTCTGTCCACGAAAGAAGAGGATTTCGATAATGAAGCTCACGAAGGTCGCCGCGGTCATCGCCGGCTCCGTTGCCGCGCTCGGCGCCGCTGCTCCCGCCTTCGCGGCCGCCGCGCCGGCCGCGATGCCCCCCATGAGTCTCACGGGCGGAGCCACCGAAGCCGTCAACTCGCTCGCCCCGGTCACCGAGTCGCTCCCGCAGACCCTGAACAACGGGGTGGCCGAGCAGGGCGAGACCGTCACCAAGGTCGTGGACACCGCGCAGCGCGTCAACAAGGTCCGCAACGATGCGCCGGGCGAGGTGCTCAAGGTGGCGGACGGGGCCACGCAGGTGTCCCCGCTGCTCGGCGGTGTGAAGCTCAACGGCGGGGCCCACTGAGCCGGTCGGGTCCCCCGCCCCCGCCCCGGCGGGATCCGCGGGAGCAAAAAAGCCGTGGGCGCCACCGGCGAGGCCGGTGGCGCCCACAGTCAGGTGCGCCGACTGACGTCAGTCGTTGACGCAGACGTTGCCGAACGCGGGGTTCAGCAGGGCGATCACGTTGACGGTGTTGCCGCAGACGTTGACCGGAACGTGAACCGGGACCTGGACCAGGTTGCCCGAGAGGACACCGGGGGAGCCCACGGCCGCGCCCTCGGCCGACGAGTCGGCCATGGCGGAGCCGGCGGCACCGGCCGCAACGAGACCGGCGGAGGCCAGGACCAGGGCGGCCTTCTTGGCAGAGTTCATGGGAAGTGCACCTTCTGTTCGATGTTCTGCCCCGACGCGGGGCTCACACCGAGCGAAACGGTCCGGCTTCCCGGATGACACGGCCTCGCGCGCAATCAGACCTGTTCAGCTCAATAGTCGTAACCGCGTGCGGTTTTCGGGCCGTCCTCTGCTATAGCGCCCGCCCGCTACGGGAGGCCGGGGACCTCCGGCACGAGCTCCACCGGCATCAGGACCGGGCCGGCCGGCTTGACCGGTGCCGGCTTGACCACGACCGGCTTCGCCGGGACGGCCGGCGCTGCGGGCACCACGGGTACCGCGGGCACCGCGGGCACTACCGGCGCTGCGGGTACGGCCGGAACCGCCGGTACCGCCGGCTTGGAGACGGGGGCGGCCGGCTTGGAGACGGGGACGTCGGGGATCTCCGGAATCGCGGGGATCTCCGGAATCGAGGGAATCGAGGGAATCTCCGGGATCTCCGGGATCTCGGGGACGGAAGGGATCGGCAGCGCCGGGACGTCCGGGATCGCCGGGAGGTTCGGCAGGGTCGGCAGCTTGATCGGCGGGAGCGTCACCCCGGGCAGGAGCGTCTCGAGGGACTTGGTGACTCCGTCGAGGATCGCGGAGATCTGCGCGAGGAGGTCGTCGAGCAGGCCGGCCGCCGCCACGCGGCGGTCGATCTGCTGCTGGGCGGCCGCGACTCGTTTCCTGGCGGCGGCGGCCGTGTCACCGTCCGCGGCGCCCGCGGGGGCGGCCGCGCCGAAGAGTATGACGACGGCGAGGGCCGACGGGACGAGGACGCGGATGCGGGACGGCTTCGTGCGGTGCATGGCGGTTCCTTCGGTGGTCGCACAGAGGCGGACCCGAGCGATCCGCTTCCTTACCCACCGTGCGAAGGCCTTCTACGGAGCGCAACCGGATCTTGAACGGCCCGGCCGTCCCTGGGCGCTTCGTACGGGCTTCGCGCACGCGTCCGCAGAAGGCTCACCCGGGGCGGGGAAATCCTCGGGCCGAGCGGGCCGTTTGAGTGAAGCAGCGGAACCAACCCCCGGGAAGGGCAGTTGACCAGGGCGCTCCACTAGCGGGCACTCGTGCGACAAAAGGACCAATGATGCTCAAGAAGATCATGACTGCTGCCGCGGTCACCGCCGCCGCCGTCGGCGCGGGCGCTGCTGTTGCGGCCCCGGCCATGGCCATTGGCAACGACAACGGGATCAACACCGTCAACGGCAACGGCGCCTCGCAGATCTACGGCAACCAGAAGACCGAAGGCCCGATGAGCCCGCAGCTCAGCCTGGTCCAGGGCACCCTCAACAAGCCCTGCATCGGCCTGCCGGTCAAGGTCAACGCGCAGTCGATCCTCGCGGCCCTGAACGTCGGCGTCCAGGACATCAACGTCCTGTCCAACCCGATGAACCAGCAGTGCACCGAGAACTCCACCCAGGCCAAGGGCGACGAGCCGCTCTCGCACATCCTGGACAACATCCCGGTCCTGTCGGGCAACGCCTCCGTCGGCAGCTGATCTCCGCTCCCTGCTCTTCCGAGGTCCGGGCCCCTTGCGCCCGTGGAGCGATGTGACGAGGGCCCCGGCAGCGTCCAGCTGCCGGGGCCCTCGGGCGTGCCGGGCGGTGACGCTCACCCGGTCCAGAACTCCCACCACCGGGTGAGGACCAGCATCCCGATCACACCGATGTGCAGGGCGGGCGGGGCCCAGCCGAACTCGGCGAAGAAGGTCCGTACGGGGCCGGGCGCGGGCAGCGCACCCGTACGGACGTTGTACGCGGTGACCGCCCAGAACATCAGCAGGGTGGCCGCCCAGGTCAGACAGCACCACAGGCAGAGCGCGTTGATCTCGTACAGGGACTGGACCATCAGCCAGGTGCAGAAGCCGACTCCGAAGAGCATCCCGGCGTTCAGTCCCAGCCAGAACCAGCCGCGGTAGCGGGCGCCGGCCAGCAGGCCCGCGCCGACGCACACGACGGCCCCGAACGCGACGAGCCCGAGTAGGGGGTTGGGGAAGCCGAAGGCCGCCGCCTGGTCGCTCTTCATGACGCTGCCGCAGGAGACCACCGGGTTCAGACTGCAGGCGGGCTTGAAGTCCGGGTCCTCCAGCAGGAGGAACTTGTCGAGGGTGATCACCCAGGAGGCCAGCACCCCGGCGGCCCCGGTGAGCGCCAGCAGCCAGGCCAACGCCCGCGGGCCGGCCTCCGGTTCGCCCTCGTGTCTGCTGTGGGGCAGCCCCTGCTGGCGGGGAAGGCCCACTGTTTTCGTTGCCATACGGGCCATGTTCCCGCGCTCCGGCACAGACCCGGGCGAACCATGCTCATCCCGGGACAAGTTGACCTGAAGGGATGGCGGGAACCCCTGATGCTTCCCGGACGTTTTACCGAACCCCGGACGTGATGTCAGAGCCAGGGGCTACGTTGAGCTTCCGCGAAGTCACAAGCTGCGACGGCCTGGAGACCCACCTTGAGCGATCCGCACGAGACAACCGAGGCGCACCTCGAGCGACTCCTGGGCCGCGCCCTCAACTCTTTCGACCTGCCGGACCGGTTGGTCGAGCGCCTCGGCACGGCGCTCGCCCACAGCTCCTCGCTGTACGCCACCCACCACAGCCCGGCGGCGGGCCTGTGGCGGGAGACCCACCGGCACACGTACCTGCTGGCCGACGGTGAATCGGCCTCCCTGTGGGAGCTGGTGTACCGGCTGGTGGGCGACCGGACGATCCGGCACGAGGTCTTCGTGAGCAAGGCGGAGGCCTGCCTGGCCGTGGCCCGGCTGTTCGGCGAGGCCCCGGCGGAGGCGGCTTTCGACCCGGCGCTGGATCCGGCGCTCGCCGCCGCCGAGGAGGAGCCGGACACCGATGTGGCGGCGCTGAGCGCGCTGTTCGCGGCGAGCACACCGGCGCGGCGGCGCCGGGAGTACGCGGTGGAGGAGTCCGCCGACCACGCCCGCCGGGTGCTGCGGCGGGCGGAGAACCCGGACCGGCCCGGCGAGGGGACGGCGGTGCTGCTGAGGTCGGCGTACGCGCACCAGATCACCCAGGCGTTCGGCACCCGGCCGTTCACGGCGGACGGGCGGGGCACCGGCTTCAACCTGTACGAGCACTCGTTCGTGTTATCGGACGGGAGCGAGCTCAGCCTGTGGGAGGTCGAGCACACGGCGACGCCTGACGGGCGGCACATGTGCGAGGTGTACGAGAGCGAGGCGGCCGCCCGCGGGGCGATGGAGCTGCGCGCGCGGGTGAGGTGACGGCTTCCCGGGCGGACGTTCCCTAGGGAAGGGCGGGAGCGGAGAGGCGGAGGCCCGCGGGCGGGTTCCCGGTGATGCGGACCGTCTCCGGGCGCAGGTCCGCGGGGGTCGGCATGGCGCTGCCGGGGAGCTGGACGGCGGCCGCGCCGTGGGCCAGGGCCGAGGCGAGGGCCTTGGGTCCGGTCCCGCCCGCGATGAGGAAGCCGGCCAGGGAGGCGTCGCCCGCCCCGACGTCGCTGCGGACTGCGGCCACGGGGGCCGTGCCGTGGAAGGTGCCCTCGGCGCTCACCAGGAGCTGGCCGTCCGCGCCGAGCGAGGCCAGCACCGCGCCCGCGCCCCGGGAGCGGAGCTCCTGGGCCGCCCGGGTGACCTCGCCGAGGGTGGCGAGCGGGCGGCCGACCGCGCGGGCCAGCTCCGAGGCGTTGGGCTTGACCAGGTCCGGGCGGGCCGGCAGGGCGGCGGTCAGCGCCGGGCCCGAGGTGTCGAGGGCGACCCGGGCGCCGGCTTCGCGGGCGCGGGCGACCAGGTCGGCGTACCACTCGGGTGCGAGGCCGCGCGGGAGGCTGCCGCAGGCCGCGATCCAGTCGGGGTGGCCGGCGGCGGTGCGGACGGTCTCCAGCAGGAGGGCCGATTCCTCCGCGGTGAGTTCGGGGCCGGGCGCGTTGATCTTGGTGAGGGTGCCGTCCGGTTCGACGAGCGCGATGTTGGAGCGGGTCTGGCCGGCGACCGTCACCGCCGTGACGTCCACGCCCTGTACGCCCAGCAGTTCGGCGATCAGCGCGCCCGGGGCGCCGCCCAGCGGGAGGACCGCCGTCGTGAGGACTCCCGCGGCGGCCACCGCGCGGGAGACGTTGACCCCCTTGCCCCCGGGGTCGACGCGGTCGCCGGTGGCGCGCAGCACCGCACCGCGCACCAGCGGGGGGACCTCGTAGGTCCGGTCGAGGGAGGGGTTCGGGGTGACGGTGAGGATCATACGAGCACGACTTCCGTACCGGCGGCCTCGATGGCCGCCTGCTGGGCAGGGGCGAGCCCCTGGTCGGTGATCAGGAGGTCCACGTCCGCGAAGGAGCCGAAGCGCGCGAAGTGCTCCTGGCCTGCTTTCGAGGAGTCGGCGAGCAGTACCACCCGGCGGGCGGCTGCCATCGCGGCCCGCTTGACGGCGGCCTCCGCGAGGGCGGGGGTGAAGAGGCCGTGCTCCGAGAAGCCGTTCGCGGCGAGGAAGGCGACGTCGGCGCGGATCTCCGCGTAGGCGCGCAGGGCCCAGGCGTCGACGGCGGCCCGGGTGCGGTGGCGGACGCGGCCGCCGACGAGGTGGAGGTCGATGCCGGCGTGGTCGGCGAGCCGGGCGGCGACGGGCAGCGCGTGGGTGACCACGGTGAGCGCGGAGTCGACGGGGACGGCGGCGGCGAGGCGGCCGACGGTGCTGCCCGCGTCGAGGACGATGCTCCCGCCCTCGGGGAGTTCGGCGAGGGCGGCGGCCGCGATGCGCTCCTTCTCGTCGGCGCGGGTGGCCTCGCGTTCGGCGAGGTCCGGTTCGAAGTCGAGGCGGCCGGCCGGGATGGCCCCGCCGTGCACGCGGCGGACCAGGCCGGCCCGGTCCAGGGCCTTGAGGTCGCGGCGTACGGTCTCGGCGGTGACCTGGAAGCGGTCGGCGAGGGAGAGGACGTCGATGCGGCCCGCCTCGCGGGCGAGCCGGAGGATCTCCTGCCGGCGTTCCGGTCCGTACATGTTGATTCGCGTCCGTTTCTGCGGATTTGGCCCCACTGTACGCCGATATCAGGCCAGACCAAAGCAAACGGGCATGTCCGCCAACAGAAGCGGACATGCCCGTCAGGCAGGCGCGGGAGCCGGTCAGCCGGCCGGGACCGCCTCCGGCGTCGCCGGGGCGTCCTGCGTGCCGCCCTCGCGCTCGTCCATCGGGATCTGCTTGCGCGGCAGCACGAACATCACCGCGAAGATCACGACGAGCACCGCCACGACCCACCACAGCGCGCCGCGGAAGGCTTCGACGTACGGGACACCGAAGATCCTGTCGTCCTCGATCGACCCGAAGAAGACGACGGAGGTCAGGGCGAGGCCGAGCGCGTTGCCCATCTGGCCGGTGGTGTTGATCAGACCGGAGGCCGAACCGGCGTGCTCGCGCGGCACCTGGGACAGGATGGTGTCGTTCAGCGGGGCGACGATCAGGCCCATGCCGAGGCCCATGACGAC
Source organism: Streptomyces sp. WM6372 (assembly GCF_001279655.1). Taxonomy (NCBI): domain Bacteria; kingdom Bacillati; phylum Actinomycetota; class Actinomycetes; order Kitasatosporales; family Streptomycetaceae; genus Streptomyces; species Streptomyces sp. WM6372. Next base: position 169,051 of record NZ_LGDB01000014.1, read on the forward strand.
CAGCGGGGCGGCCATCTGCCAGGAGACGATCTCCATGCCGTAGCGCTGCGACTCCCAGATGTAGAGGAGCAGGCCCGCGGCCATGACCAGCGCGCCGGCCTGGAGCACCTTGCGGCCGAAGCGCGGGACCAGCTTCTCGACCGAGAGGCCGGCGGCGACGGAGACGGCGATGGAGAAGGGGATGCCGGTGCTGCCCGCGTGCAGGGGGGTCCAGCCGAGGCCCATCTGCATGTAGAGCGTCCAGACCAGGAAGAAGATGCCGGTGGCCAGGCCGAAGGCCAGCTGGACCGCGATGCCGCCGGCGAAGCTCTTGACCTTGAAGAGGGAGAGCTCGACGAGTGGGGAGCCGTCCTTCTTGATCTTGTACTTCTCGTACGCGATGAAGGCGGCGAAGACGAGCGGCGACGCGATCATGCAGACGAAGCCCCACAGCGGCCAGCCGTTCTCCCGGCCCTGGGTGAGCGGGAAGATCAGCAGGACCAGTGCGGCGGTGGCGAGCACGACGCCGACCAGGTCCAGGCGCAGCGCCTGGGGAGCCTTGGACTCGGAGATGAACTTGCGGCCCAGGATGACGGCCGCGATGCCGACGGGCAGGTTGATCAGGAAGATCGTGCGCCATTCGAGGCCGAACAGGTTCCACTCGGTGAGCAGCGCGCCGAGCATCGGCCCCGAGACCGCACCGAGGCCGACGATCGCGCCGAACATGCCGAAGACCTTGCCGCGCTCCTGCGGCGGGAAGGTGACGTGGATGATCGCCAGGACCTGCGGGACCATCATCGCCGCCATGCCGCCCTGGAGGAGGCGGGAGGCCACGAGCATGGCGGGATCGGCCGCGATGCCGCAGAGCAGCGAGGCGGCGGTGAAGCCGGCGACACCCACGAGGAAGAGGCGCTTGCGGCCGAAGATGTCACCGAGACGGCCGCCGGTGATCAGGCCGGCGGCGAAGGCGAGCGCGTAGCCCGCGGTGATCCACTGGATCGCGCTGGTCGAGGCGCCGAAGTCCTGGCGCATGCTGGGTATCGCGATGTTGACGATCGTGACGTCGACCAGGTCCATGAAGGACGCGGTCATCACGATGGCGAGCGCCAGCCAGCGGCGGCGGTCGGTGGGCGGACTGGGTGGCTGGGACGTCTCGGTGGTCATGAGGAGAAACCTAGAGGGCATCTAGGTCGGTTAGTGTCCTATTTCCCAGGCAATCTGGAGAGCATGACCGACACCCCGGCACGGCTGCTGACCCTGCTCTCCCTGCTTCAGACCCCGCGCGAATGGCCCGGGAGCGAGCTGGCGGAGCGGCTGCGGGTGAGCCCGCGCACGATCCGGCGCGACATCGAGCGGCTGCGGGAGCTGGGGTACCCGGTGGAGGCCACGCTGGGCGCGGAGGGCGGGTACCGGCTGGTGGCGGGGGCCGCGATGCCGCCCCTGCTGCTGGACGACGAGGAGGCGGTGGCGATCGCGGTGGGGCTGCGGGCGGGCGCCGGCCACGCGATCGAGGGGGTGGAGGAGGCCTCCGTACGGGCCCTCGCGAAGCTGGAACAGGTCCTGCCGGGGCGGCTGCGGCGCCGGGTGGGCGCGCTGCAGTCGGCCACGGTCGCGGTGACCCGCGGGGACGGGGCCAGCATCGACCCGCGCACGCTGACCACGATCGCGGCGGCGGTGGCGGGGCCGGAGCGGCTGCGGTTCGCGTACCGGGCGCGGGACGGGGCGGACTCCCGGCGGCTGGTCGAGCCGTACCGGCTGGTGAGCACGGGCAGCCGGTGGTACCTGGTCGCGTACGACCTGGACCGGGGGGACTGGCGGACGTTCCGGGTGGACCGGGTGGCGGAGCCGTTCGCCACGGGCGCCCGCTTCGCGCCGCGGGAGCTGCCGATGGACGCGGCGGAGTTCGTACGGCGCGGGCTGCACGGCGGGGAGACGTACGCGGTGGACGTGTCGTTCGCGGCCCCGGCCGAGGTGCTGCCGGGGTGGCTGCGCCAGCATGCCGAGCCCGTGGGCGGGGGCTGCCGGGTGCGGTTCTCCAGCGGGGATTCCCCGGAGTGGGTGGCGGCCCGGCTGGCGCTGACCGCGGTCCCCTTCACGGTGCACACCCCGGACTTCCTGGCCGCGGCGGCCCGCGCGCTGGCGTCCCGGCTCACCGCGGCCGTGCCCGCGCAGGGGTGAGTACGGGGAAACAGGGGGGAGTGCGGGGAAAGGGGAGCCCCCGGCGCCTGGGGGGGTAGGCACCGGGGGCTCGTTCTTGGGGGGCGCGGGTCAGGCCACCGCGTCGAAGCCCGTGTCGCGGGCCATCCGCTTCAGCTCCAGCAGGGCGTGCTTCTCGATCTGGCGGATCCGCTCGCGGGTCAGGCCGTGCTGCTTGCCGACCTCGGTCAGGGTCCGCTCGCGGCCGTCGTCGATGCCGTACCGCATCTTGATGATCGAGGCCGTGCGCTGGTCCAGCTTGCCCAGCAGGTCCTCCAGCTCCTCGCTGCGCAGGAGCGACAGGACGGACTGCTCCGGGGAGATCGCGGAGGTGTCCTCCAGCAGGTCGCCGAACTGCGTCTCGCCCTCGTCGTCCACGGACATGTTCAGACTGACCGGATCGCGCGCCCAGTCCAGTACGTCGCCCACGCGCTTCTCCGTCGAGTCCAGCTCGGCGGCGATCTCGGCGTGCTCCGGGTCCCGGCCGTTCTCGCGGTTGAACTCGCGCTGGACGCGGCGGATCCGGCCGAGCTCCTCGACCAGGTGGACGGGGAGGCGGATGGTGCGGGACTGGTCGGCGATGGAGCGGGTGATGGCCTGGCGGATCCACCACGTGGCGTACGTGGAGAACTTGAAGCCCTTGGCGTAGTCGAACTTCTCGACGGCGCGCACCAGGCCGGCGTTGCCCTCCTGGATCAGGTCGAGCAGGGGCAGGCCGCTGCGCGGGTAGCGGCGGGCGACGGCCACGACGAGGCGCAGGTTGGAGCGGATGAAGATCTCCTTGGCCCGCTCCCCCTCCGCGGCCAGCGCTTCCAGCTCCTCGCGCGCCGGGCTCTCGCCCTCGCGCTCTATCTCGCCGTCGAGGATCTGCTGGGCGTACACGCCCGCCTCGATGATCTGCGAGAGCTCCACTTCCTTGGCCGCGTCGAGCAGCGGGGTACGCGCGATCTCGTCCAGGTACATGCCCACCAGGTCGCGGTCGGCGATCTCCCCGCCCACAGCGCGGGCGCTGCCCCTGGACTGACGACGGGCGACGGCGCGGGTTGCCATGCGTGCTCCCTTGCAATGAGTTAGGTCGCGGTGCGGCTGCTGGAACGCGGCTCCGCGTCCCTGGACACTCTCCCGAGTGCCCGCTTCCGAAGGAAACAACGACTGGAATCGGGACAGAATTCCCACGCTGGTCCCTCTTTTTGGGGATCTTGCAGTATCCTGCCCCGCCACCGCGCTCACGTGACCGTCGTCACACTCCGCGGTGCGTGCCGTGGCTGCACGCTCCGCCTTTGAAGACGGCCCCCGCCCGCTTCTGGTTGCCTGGCCCGGCCGGCGAATCGCTTGATACGCGACAACCGGCCCATCCACCCCAAACCGACGCCCCTCCCGCACCCCCGCCTCACCCGTCCGAATGAGAGGCGGGCATATCCCTGCGGCATGGTCGGGGGCTCTTGGCTTCCGGAGAGTCGCTTGTGCCGCCCGGCCGGCGACGCCCAGACTGAGAGGAGGTGCTGCACCATGACCGCTCTCGCACACGAGACGCTGGAGGCCGTAATGCCGAAGGTCACGACGTCCCCGTCCGATCAGGACGAGGCCGTGTGGCAGTCATGGAAAGCCATGGACCCCCCCGAGGGCTATCACGCCGAGATCGTCGAGGGGTTCATCGAGGTGTCGCCCACGGGTCGCTTGTCCCACAGCGGGATCGCCAACCGCCTGCGCCGGAGCTTGGACAGGTTCCTGGATCGGAGCGAGTTCGCGGCGCACCAGGACACGAACGTGATCCATGACCGGAGAGCCTGGATCCCCGACGTCCTGGTCGCACCCGAAGACCTGGAGGAACACGGCAGTGAGGACGGGATCGGCGTCAAGGCGTCCGCCGTCCACGTGATCATCGAGGTGGTCTCCCCAGGCCACGACAACATCACGCGCGACCGCACCCGCAAGCGGCGCGAGTACGCGCGCGCGGGGATTGCGGTCTACGTGCTCATCGACGACTACGACGCGGGCGGCACCGTCACCGTGCTGAGCGCGCCCGACCCCGAGAGCGCCGTCTACCAGGACGAGGTCAGGGCCTCCTACGGAACCGGCGCCACCATCCCTTCGGGGCCCGCCAAGGGGTTCACCATCGGCGAGGACGTCACCGGGCCCGGCGGGACGGGCTGAACGCGGACAAAAAGACCGGCCCCGTGCCGTTCGCATCCGAACGGCACGGGGCCATCAGTCATTCCCGGGGTTCCCCGAGCCGCGTCAGTGGGCGATCACCGGGATCTTCACCTCGGCGTCCGCGCCCGCGCCGTCGCCGGAGGCGACCGGGCCGCCGGCGCCCGGCCGGCCCGTGTTGATCAGCGTCAGGGCAATGGCGGAGCTGGCGACGAGGATGCCGACCGCCCACCAGATGGCGGAGGAGTAGCCCTCGACCATCGCCTGGGCCTGGATCAGCTTCGCCGCCGGGCCGCCCGCAGCGGCCTCGGCCGCGTGGTCGGTCAGGTACGCGGTGGTCGCCGAGGCGGCAATCGTGTTCAGCAGGGCGGTGCCGATGGCGCCGCCCACCTGCTGCGAGGTGTTGACCATGGCGGAGGCGACACCGGCGTCGGCCGGGTTCACCCCGTGCGTGGCCAGCGACATGGCCGGCATGAACGCCGTACCCATGCCCAGGCCCAGCAGCAGCTGCGCCGGCAGGATCAGCGCCGGGTACGAGGACCCGACCTCGAGCTGGGTCAGCAGCAGCATGCCGGTGGCGGCGAGCAGGAAGCCCGGGCCCATCAGCAGCCGGGGCGGGACCCGGGTCATCAGACGGGCGCCGATCTGGGTGGAGCCCGTGATCATGCCCGCGATCATCGGCAGGAAGGCGAAGCCGGTCTTGACCGGCGAGAAGCCCTTGACGACCTGGAGGTAGTACGTGAGGAAGAGGAACAGGCCGAACATCGCGATGACGGCCAGGCCGAGCGAGAGGTAGACACCGCCGCGGTTGCGCTCCAGCAGGACGCGCAGCGGCAGCAGCGGGGACTTCACGCGGGACTCGACGAACACGAAGGCCGCGAGCAGCACCGCCGAGCCGACGAACATGGCCACGGTGACGGCGTCCGACCAGCCGGCCGACTCGGCGCGGGTGAAGCCGTAGACCAGCGCGACGAGGCCGAGCGTGGACAGGACCACGCCGGGGATGTCGAGCGGCGCGCGGTTGCGGCCGCCGGCGGGCTCACGGATGATCATCCACGCACCCATGGCGGCGATGATCGCGAACGGGATGTTGACGAAGAAGGTCCAGCGCCAGTTCAGGTACTCGGTGAGGAAGCCGCCGAGGATCAGGCCGACGGCGCCGCCGCCGCCCGCGATCGCACCGTAGATGCCGAAGGCCTTGGCCCGCTCCTTGGCGTCGGTGAACATGACGGCCAGCAGGGAGAGCGCGGCCGGGGCCAGCAGTGCGCCGAAGGCACCCTGGAGGGCGCGGGCACCGAGCATCATCGCCTCGCCGCCCGCGGCGCCGCCGAGCGCGGAGGCCAGGGCGAAGCCGATGAGGCCGACGATGAAGGCGTTCTTGCGGCCCCACTTGTCGGCGATGCGGCCGCCGAAGAGCAGCAGTCCGCCGAAGGCCAGCGCGTACGCGGTGATGACCCACTGGCGGTTGCCGTCGGAGATGCCGAGGTCGGTCTGGGCGGACGGGAGGGCGATGTTCACGATCGTCGCGTCGAGGACGACCATCAGCTGGGCCAGGGCTATGAAGACGAGTGCCTTCCAGCGACTGGGGTCGGCAGCCAGCGGCGCAGGCGCGGCTGTTTTCGGCATGGGGGTACCCACTTACTGTGCGGAATGACTGAAACGTTATGTTTAAGACGGGTTTACGACGTTAACGGGCGCGACCCGGGGCGTCACATGGTTTTCTGCCTCAGGTCTGCGAGGGTGGCCGCCTCGCCCGGCAGTTCGGAGCGGGCCGGCGCCCGCAATCCGTCCAGGAACAGCTGGAGATGGCGGTGGACGAACCCGTCCACGTCCATGCAGGTGACGCCCGGCAGGGGCCGGCTGAGCTGGGAGAGGGCGACCATCAGGTCGCCGACGCCCACGTCCGTGCGGACCAGCCCGGTCTCCTGGCCCGCGGCCACCAGCGCCTCGACGGCTTCCGCCAAGGCCTCGCGGGCCGCGATGAGTTCGGGGTGCTCGTGGTCGAAGTCCCCCGCGAGCATGGGGCACAGGGCGCCGATCCGCTCGTCCGCCGCGGCGTGCGTGAAGCGGCACAGGGCGGCGAAGGCGTCGGTCTCCTCGGCCAGGGAGTCCTCGGCCTGGACGGTGACCCGGTCCATGACGAAGAGCACGACGTGGTGCACCAAGGCCGCCCGGTCGGGGAAGTGCCGGTAGAGGGTCGCGTTGCCGACGCCCGCCCGGCGGGCGATCTCGTCGAAGGGCGCCGTCGAGCCCTGCTCCACCAGCATCTCGCGCGCCGCCACCAGGATCCGCTCGCGGTTGCGCACGGCGTCCGCGCGCGGCCGCGGGACCCGGGTGGGCGCCGTGGCCGACGGGGCCGCCCGGCCCGCCGAGTCCGCCACGTCCGCCGGACCCGCCAGGTCCGCGGACGGATCCGCCGACGGTTCCGCGGCCGCCTCCGGGGCGGACGGGTCCGCCGCCGAGGTGGTGGGGCGATTCATGCGAGGCCTCCCTGGGCCTGGGTCTCGTACCCGCCCCCCAAACGGGGAGTCGGTCCCCGCTTTGCGGGACTCACGTACAAACGGGGATTGCGTCCCCGGTTATTTCACTCCCTCGTGTGACCCGGGTCACATCGCGGTTCCCGTTCGGACGTACTCGACGCGCGGGCGCGCCGCAGCCGACGGAGGGTGATCGCACAGAGCGCAGTCCGGGCCCGGCCGGCTGCCGCGGACCCGAAGGCGATCTCCATGCCGCAGACCCGCCACCGGATACGCGCACCACGCCGCGCCGGCGCGTACATCGGCCTCACCGTGCTGGCCCTCGGTGTCACGGCCACTGCGAGCACCGGGATTTCCAGCCGCGGCCACTCCGCGGCCGGGCCCGTGGCCACGAGCGCCGAGTCCGCTCTGGCTCCCTGCCGGATCACCGGCGCGATGGGCGTCCAGATGTCCGAGGGAATGCCGACCCCGCCCGGGTACTCGCGCTCGACCGGCGAGGTCCGCGCGCTGAACCTGATGATCGACTTCCCGGACGCCAAGGGCGAGGGCACCGCGCTGGACCGCATGGCGGAGTTCTTCCCCCAGACCTCCGACTGGTTCCGCACCAGCTCCTACGGCCGGCTCACGTACCGGGCCGAGGCGCCGATAAGGACCTGGCTGCGGATGCCGATGCCGTTCGCCGCGTACGGGATCGAGCGCGGATCCGCGTACGAGCCGGGCTACCGGCAGCTCGTCGAGCACATCGCGAAGGCCGCCGACCCGGAGGTGGACTTCAGCCGCTACGACCTGGTCAACGTCCTGGTCACGCCGAACGCCGGACCGTCCGCCCTGGACACCGTGCTGTCGGTCACCTTCTCCGGCAACGCCGAGGCCCCGATGGCCGACGGCGTACCGCTCGCCAACACGTCCTTCGTCTACAGCCGGCAGGACGACGGCTCGGGCACCTACCGGGAGACCGGCTACCGGGTGCTCCCGCACGAGAACGGGCACGTCTTCGGGCTGCCCGACCTGTACACCTCCGACGGCGGGGGCACGGTCGGGCACTGGGACATCATGAGCGAGGACTGGGGGGCCAACAACGACCTGCTGGGCTGGCACAAGTGGAAGCTGGGCTGGCTGGACAGCTCGCAGATCAGCTGCGCCGCGAAATCCGGCGTCAGCGACCACACTCTGACCCCGCTCGGCGTGGAGGGCGGCACCAAGCTGGCCTTCGTGCCGCTGTCGGAGACCGCCGGGTACGCGGTGGAGGTGCGCACCCGGGCCGGGAACGACGAGGCCGTCTGCAAGCCCGGCGTACTGATCTACAAGGTGGACTCCCAGGTGGACACCGGGCGCGGGCCCGTCACCGTCTCCGACAGCGCGATCGGCAGCGGCGGCTGCACCCGGCGGCCCAATGTGCACGGGGAGCTGTCGGACGCGCCGTTCCGGCCGGGCGAGACCTTCACGGACGAGCAGGCCGGCGTCAGCATCTCGGTGGTGGGCGAGCTGCGCAACGGCAGCTTCCAGGTCCGGATCACCCGCCCCTGAGGCGCCGCCCGGCCACCAGAACGACCACACGACCACACGACGACGAGCCGACAACCGACAGCCGACAGCCGCCGAGACCGACAGCCGACGACACCGAGGAGACACAGGATGACGACCGGCACCCCCGAAGAGCGGCTCGCCGCAGCCGGGTTCACCCTCCCGAAGACCCTCGCCCCGCTGGGCGCGTACGTGCCCGCGCTGGTCAACGGGCATCACGTGTACACCTCCGGCCAGCTGCCGATGGCCGACGGCGCGCTGCTGCTGACCGGGAAGGTCGGCGCCGAGGTCACCGAGGAGCAGGCCAAGGGGCTGGCCCGGCAGTGCGCGCTGAACGCGCTCGCCGCCATCGCCTCCGTGGCCGGGGACCTGTCCGCCGTCAAACGGGTGGTCAAGGTGGTCGGCTTCGTGGCGAGCGATCCGCGGTTCACCGGCCAGCCGGGCGTGGTCAACGGGGCCAGCGAGCTGTTCGGCACCGCCTTCGGCGACGCGGGCATCCACGTGCGGAGCGCGGTGGGCGTGGCGGTGCTGCCGCTGGACGCGCCGGTCGAGGTGGAGGTCGTCGTGGAGCTGCACACCCCGATGGGCGTCTGAGGCCCGGGCCGGACGGGGGCCGGGGTCAGCCGGCCCCGCCGCGGTACTCCTCCCAGGTCCACAGGAGCTGGCGGCGGGCCAGGACGCCGACGGCGTACCGGCGGTACGCCGCGGTGCCGCGGACGTCGTCGATGGGGTTGCAGGCCGCTGCCGCGAGGTCCCCGAACCGCTTCGCGATCGACGGGGTGATGACCTTGCGGGACTCCCAGAACCCGCCCTCGTCCAGGGCCGCGGCCAGGAACTCCTCGGCCGTCTTCGCCCGGACCGGCGTGGGCGCCGCCGAGCCGATGCCCGTACGGACGCTCCGGGTCGCCGGGTGCAGGGCCAGGCCGAAGGCGCAGACGGCGATGACCATGGCGTTGCGGGTGCCGACCTTGGAGAACTGCTGGGGCCCGTCGGCGGTGGCCACGTGCACGGCCTTGATCAGCTCGTCGGGGGCGAGGGCGTTGCGCTTGACCCCGGTGTAGAACGCGTCGATCGGGATCAGCCGGGAGCCCCGTACGGACTCCACCTCGACCCGCGCGCCGGCCGCGAGCAGCGCCGGGTGGGCGTCACCCGCCGGGGAGGCCGTACCGAGGTTGCCGCCGACGCTGCCGCGGTTGCGGATCTGCGGGGAGGCGACGGTGTGCGAGGCGAGGGCCAGGCCCGGGAGCTGCGGGCGCAGGTGCTCCATGATCTGCGTGTACGGGACGGACGCGCCGAGCCGTACGACGTCCTCGCCGACCTCCCACTCCCGCAGCACGGCGATGCGGTTCAGGTCCATGAGGTACTCCGGCCGGCGGTGGTCGAAGTTGATCTCGACCATCACGTCGGTGCCGCCGGCGATGGGCACGGCGGTGGGGTGCTCGGCCTTGGCGGCGAGCGCCTCCTCCCAGCCGGCGGGGCGAAGGAATTCCATGGGTGTCCCATGGACCGGCGTGTTCGACCTCAAACCGAATCAGGCGGAATTCCCCCGGCCATCGGGCCGCTCGGAGAAGCCGGTGTGGAGCCCGGCACGCTGCCGGTCCGGTGCGGCCAGAACCGTTTTCGCACCGCATCTCTGATAACCGGGGTTATCAAGCAGGTTCAACCCCTGCGCGCTACCAGCTGTAAGCTCCTGTCACCCGCAGCACAGAGGCTCATGGACGGCTCATCCGGGGCCGTCGGCGACGGGCACGGTTTCCGCACGGGGGAGGGGAAAAAATGGGTGGTTCCGCGCCGCGCGGCCCTTCTCCGATCTTGCCCGAGCAGCCGTCCTGGCGTATCGGATACGCCGAGATCGCCGCCCTCGCCCAGGTGAAGCGGCCCGTCCCCACCACCTGGAGCCGACGGCACCCCGATTTCCCCGCGCCCGTGACCCGCGAGGGCGGCCGGCCGCTCTTCGACGCCCTGGAGGTCGTGGACTGGCTGGTCCGGACCGGCCGCGGCAACAGCGACCCCCGGCGCCTGCGGGCCGATGCGGCCCTCCACACCCTGTCCGCCTGGCGGGTCTCCGGCCTGTCCGCATCCGCGCTGATCAGTGCGCTGACCGCCCTGATCTGTCTGCGGCAGCAGTACGACTCCCCGATCGGGGGGCGCGCCTGGGACGACCTCCTGCGCCGGGCCGCCGACCTCGACGCGGAGGACACCTTCCTCCTCTCCGAGCTGCGGGCCGTCCCCGACCCGGAGCACCTGGGACCGGCCCTGAGCGCCCTGGCCGACGAACTGACCGAGGCCGCCTACACCCCCGCCGAGGCCTTCGACTGCGTCCTGGACGCCCGCCGCCGGCTCGGCTCGCACGACCCGGCCGCCGACGAACCCACCCCGGCCATGACCCGTGCTCTCGTGGCCCTGGCCGGCATGGACTCCCTCGGCGCGGAGTCCGTGGTCGCCACCCCGTACGCCCGCACCGGCGACCTGCTCACCGCCCTGCACGCGGCGGCACCCGAGGGCTCCGGCCACACCTACCTCGCGGCCGACCCCGACCCGTCCCTCGTCCGTCTCGTCCGGCGCCGGATGCTCGTCCGGGGGGTCTACGAGTTCGCGCTCGACGTGGTCGAGGGCGAGGAGCCGGCCACGGACGACTGGGGCGACCCCGGTCTGCTGGTCTGCGCCCTCCCGTACGAGGCGGGGGAGACCCGCAGCGCCCGCCAGGTCCTGGAACGCGTGCAAGACCTGGCCGACCACCTCGGCGACGGTGCGACGGCCATCGTCCTCGGCCCCGCCGACGCACTCGTCCGGCCCCTGCCGCGGCACGGCGACGCGGACCGGCTGCGCCGTTCCTTCCTCCGCAAGGGCCTCCTCAAGGCGACGATCAGCCTCCCCGACGGGGCGTTCCCCTACCGTCCCGGCTACCGCACCGCCATCTGGCTGCTGCACCGCACCCCGCAGGCCGAGCGCACGGGACGCGTCCTCCTCGCCGACTACTCCGCGCGGCCGCTCACCGAACCGGTCCTCGACGGGCTCGCCGAGGACATCGCCATCTGGCGGACCTCCGGCTGGCGCGGGGACCGCAGGCACGAGCCCCGCGACGCGGCCGTCGTCCTGGTGAAGGAACTCGACGACCGACCGGGATCCGCCCTCACTCCCCAGCACCGCTCCCCCGAGGCCCGGTACACGCGTACGGTCGCCGAGCGCCCCGCACGCATCGGTGACGCAGAACGGCGTATCGCGGAACTCGACGAGCGGGCCCTCGCCCGGGCCGGTGGGAACGGGGCACTGACGGCACGGGCCGTACTGCGCCCCGAGCACCAGCCGGTGTGCCGCACCACCGTCGGCCGGCTCCTCGACAACCAGCGCCTGCGCCGCCGTCCCGGGCACCGCCTCGCCCCCGAACACCTCACGGCGGAGGGTCACTACGCGGTGATCGGGCCCGACGAGATCCTCGGCACCGCGCGCCTCGGCAGCCGGCGCATCGACCGCGGCCTCCTCTTCACGGTGTACGAGCACACCCAGTTCACCGAGCCCGGAGACGTCGTCGTCACCGCCAGCCCACGCTTCGGCGCCCACGTCGATGCCGAAGGCCTGTCGGTCGTCATCGCCCCCGCCCGCATCCTGCGCGTGCGCCCCGACGCCGACCCTCCGGTCCGGCCCCGGGTCCTGGCGGCGCTGCTGCTCGCCGCCGCCCGCGACCACGGCCGCACCACCGGAGCCGTACGGGCCTCGCGCGGCATCGAGGACCTGATCATCCCGGACCTGGGGCGCGAGGAGGCGGAGCGGTATGACGCCGTACTCGCCGAGATCGAGCGCCGGGCCGGGCTTCTGCGGCAGCAGTCCGCCGCCCTCGACGACTTGGCCCGCCTCACCGCCGCCGGCATGGCCGACGGCACGCTGACCATCCAGGACTTTCCCGTTCCTCCCGGAACCGACGACTGAAGGAGCCGGCCCACACCATGCCACCGCGTACGAAGAAGGCCGCCGACCAAGCGGAGCTGTTCAGCGCCTCCACCGCCAAGGAGCTCCAGACGATCCTCTGGAAGGCGGCCGACAAGCTGCGCGGCTCCATGGACGCCGCCCAGTACAAGGAGTTCGTGCTCGGGCTCATCTTCCTGAAGTACGTCTCCGACGCCTTCGAGGAGCGCCGGAACGAGCTGGCCGGGGAGCTCGCCGAGGACGGCATCTCCGAGGACCAGATCGGCGAGTTCCTGGAGGACCGCGACGAGTACACCGGCGCCCACGTGTTCTGGGTCCCGGAAGCCGCCCGCTGGTCCTGGATCGCCGCCCATGCCAAGAGCCAGGGCGTCGGCGAACTCCTCGACGCGGCGATGGACGCGGTCATGCGGGAGAACGCCGCCCTCACCGGTGTCCTCCCCAGGATCTTCAACCGTGACAACGTCGACCAGAAGCGCCTGGCCGAACTCGTCGGCCTCATCAGCGACGCCCGTTTCGGCGGGACCGAGGACAAGCCGGCGCAGGACGTGCTGGGCGAGGTGTACGAGTACTTCCTCGGCAACTTCGCGCGGGCGGAGGGCAAGCGGGGCGGCGAGTTCTACACGCCGCAGTCGGTGGTCCGGCTGATCGTGGAGATCCTGGAGCCGTACAACGGGCGGGTGTACGACCCGGCCTGCGGTTCGGGCGGCATGTTCGTCCAGGCCGGCAAGTTCATCGAGGCGCACCGGGGCCGCGGGCACAAGGCCGACATCGCCGTCTACGGCCAGGAGCTCAACGAGCGCACCTGGCGCCTGGCGAAGATGAACCTCGCCATCCACGGCATCGACGGCAACCTGGCCGCCCGCTGGGGCGACACCTTCGCCGACGACAGGCACCCCGACCTCAAGGCCGACTTCGTGATGGCCAACCCCCCGTTCAACATCAAGGACTGGGCGCGGGACGAAGGGGACCCGAGGTGGAAGTTCGGGGTCCCGCCGCGGAGCAACGCCAACTACGCGTGGCTCCAGCACATGGTCTCCAAGCTGGGTGAGCGCGGCTCGGCCGGCATCGTCCTGGCCAACGGCTCGATGAGCTCCCAGTCGAGCGGCGAGGGCGAGATCCGCCAGGCGATGGTGGAGGCGGACCTCGTGGCGTGCATGGTCGCCCTGCCGTCCCAGCTCTTCCGTACGACCCAGATCCCGGCGTGCCTGTGGTTCCTGGCCAAGGACAAGTCCCCGCAGGGTGCGAAGGCGCTGGCCGACCGGCGCGGCGAGATCCTCTTCGTCGACGCCCGCGGGATGGGCGAGATGGTCGACCGTACCGAGCGCGTCCTCACGGCGGCCGACCTCGCGAAGATCGCCGGCGTTTACCACGCGTGGCGGGGCACGGCCTCGGCGCGGGACGAGGGACTGACGTACGAGGACGAGGCGGGCTTCTGCTTCTCGGCCGGCCTGGAGACCGTGCGGGCGCACGGGTACGTCCTGGCGCCGGGGCGGTACGTGGGCGCGGTCGCGGCGGAGGAAGAGGACGGGGGGGCGGTGGCGGCCCGCATCGCCCGGCTGACGGAGGAACTGTCCAGGCTGTTCGAGCGGTCGGCGGAGCTGGAGAAGACGGTGCGGGAGCAGCTGGAGGGCCTCGATGTCTGAGGTCATCACGCTGGGCGAAGCGTGCCTCAAGATCGTCGACTGTGAGCACAAGACGGCCCCGGAGGCCGCTCCCGGAACCGAATACGGCTACTCGGTCGGCACGCCGCACCTCCGGAACGGGCGCATCCTTCTGGAGGCCGCGAAGAGGGTGGACAAGGAGACGTACGAGGGCTGGACGGCGCGGGAGGTTCCGCGCGACGACGATCTGATCCTTGCCCGCGAAGCCCCGGTGGGACAGGTGGGCCGCATCACCCAAGGGGAAAGGATCTGCCTCGGGCAGCGCACGGTTCTGCTGCGGCCGGACAGCGCTGTCGTCGACTCGCGCTACCTCCATTACCTCCTGCTGTCGCCGGCCGTTCAGGAAGCCATGGCGTCCAAGGCGGCCGGGTCGACCGTCGCCCACCTGAACGTCAAGGACATCCGGGAACTCCCCCTGCCCTCATTGCCCGTCCGGCCGTATCAGGTCGCCGTGGCCGACCTCCTCACCGCGCTGGACGACAAGATCGCCGTCAACGAGCGCATCACGGCCACGTACGAGCAATTGCTCCAGTGCAGGTTCACGGAACTGGGGCTGTCCGACGAACCCGACGACGCGACGGCCGTCGCCGTGACGGAGCTCGTCCGGTTCAACCCGAAGCTGGCCAAGCCCTCGGCCGATGAGCCGGTGTACGTGGACATGGCCGCGCTGCAGACCGGCCGGGCCGGCATTCCCGCATGGGCCCGGCGCGCACCCAAATCCGGTCCGCGGTTCATGAACGGCGACACGCTCCTGGCGCGCATCACCCCGTGTCTGGAGAACGGGAAGACCGGATACGTCGACTTCATGGAGGAAGGCGAAGTGGGGCTCGGGTCGACCGAGTTCATCGTGATGCGCTCTCGCGAGGGAGTCCCTTCCGAGCTCAGCTACTTCCTGGCGCGCGACAACAGGTTCCGTGAGCACGCGATGCGCAACATGGTCGGCACGTCCGGGCGCCAGCGGGTCAGTGCGGCGGACGCGGCGAACTACTTCGTGAATCGTCCTGACCCCGATGCGCTGGCCTCCTTCGGCAGGAACGCACAGGCCGCCTTCCGCCACATGAATGCGTTGCAGGGCGAGCAGCGGAACCTCGCGGCCCTCCGCGACACCCTCCTCCCCCAGCTCATGTCCGGCCGTCTCCGCGTCCGTGACGCCCAGAAGATCGTCGAGGAGCAGGTATGACCGACGCCCCCGACGACCGGCACAACCACCGCCCCCACGAGTCCGACTGGGAGCTCCTCGCCCTCGCAGAGCTGGCCGGGCTCGACTGGAAGCCCTCCCCCGGCAACGAGTTCGCGCCCGGATCCGGGCACCGGAGGTCCTGGGACGACCTGATCCTGTACCCGGACCTCCGGGAGGCGGTGGAGCGGCTCAACCCGGACCTCCCCCCGGCCGCCGTCCGGGACGCGGTCGGTGCCGCCGCGACGCCCGCGTCCCAGGACACGTACGAGGAGAACCGGACCGCCCACGGCCACCTGACCACCGGCATCCGGTCCGTCACGTACACCGATGCCTTCGGCGCCGAGCACAACCCCACCATCAGGCTCGTCGACCTCGACGACCCGGACGGGAACGTGTGGCGCGCCCTCAACCAGGTCACCGTCGTCGACGGTGAGAAGCGCCGCCGCTTCGACGTCGTGCTGTACGTCAACGGGCTGCCGCTCGCCGTCCTGGAGCTGAAGCGCGCCGGCGACGAGGACGCCACGCTCCACGACGCGCACTCCCAGGTCTCCCGCTACGTACAGGAGTTCCCGACCGCGTTCCGGTACAACGCGGCCGTGCTGGTCTCGGACGGCGTCACCGCCAAGTACGGCACGCCGTTCACACCGTACGAGCACTACGCGCCGTGGAACACGGACGAGCTCGGCGTGCGCGTCGACCCGTTCTCCGCCGGGGGCATAGGCGACTCGGGCCAGAACCTGGCCCTGCACGGCCTGTTCACCCGGGACCGGTTCCTCACCCTCATCGGGTCCTTCGTCAACTTCGTGCCGTCGAAGCGGATGAAGCGCATCGCGAAGCCGCACCAGTACCACGCGGTGAAACGCGCGGCCGAGGCCGTGCGCGAGGCGGCGGCGACCGACGGGAAGGCCGGCGTCGTCTGGCACACGCAAGGCTCGGGCAAGTCCGAGGAGATGGTCCTCACCACCACCATGGTGATGAAGGACCCCGCACTGCTGAACCCGACCGTCGTGGTCATCACCGACCGGACGGACCTCGACGACCAGCTGTACTCGACGTTCCTGGAGAGCGAGATCCTCCCGGAGGCGCCGAAGCAGGTCCTGACCCGGGCCGAGCTGCGCGAGGAACTGGCGGCCAAGCGGGTCGGCGGCATCCTCTTCACGACGCTGCAGAAGTTCGGCCGCACCAGGGAGGAGAAGGAGTCCGGCGCGGACCACCCGCTGCTCTCCGACCGCCGCAACATCGTGGTCGTCGTCGACGAGGCGCACCGGAGCCACTACGACAGCCTCGACGGCTACGCCCGTCACCTGCGCGACGCGCTCCCCCACGCCACGCTGCTCGCCTTCACCGGTACGCCGATCTCCGAGGCCGACCGCAACACGCGGGAGGTGTTCGGCGACTACATCGACACGTACGACCTGAAGCGCGCCGCCGACGACGGGGCGACGGTCAAGGTCTATCACGAGAGCCGGGTCATCCAGCTGGTCCTGGACCGCGACGTGGACCCGGCGAAGGTCGACGAGGAGGCCGACCGGATCACCGACGGGCTCGATGACGTCGAACGCCGCCGGGTCGAGCAGGCCGTCGCCACGATGAACGCGTTGTACGGCGCGCCCGCCCGCATCCGCGACCTCGCCGCCGACCTCGTGCGGCACTGGGAGACGCGGCGCACGGCGATGCAACCGTTCATCGGTGTCTCCGGGACGGGCGGTGCGACGGGCAAGGCGATGATCGTGTGCGCGACCCGCGAGATCTGCGTCAGCGTGTACGACGCCCTGTGCGAACTGCGGCCCGGGTGGCACAACGCCGAGGTCGACAAGGGCGTGATGAAGATCGTGTTCTCTTCGAACTCGCGCAAGGACCCCGACCGTCTGCTCGCCCACGCCCTGAGCGACAGCCGCCGCAAGGCCGTCATCAACCGGGCCAAGGACCCCGACGACGAGCTGGAGCTGCTCATCGTCAACAACATGCTGCTGACCGGCTTCGACGCGCCGCCCCTCCACACCATGTATCTGGACCGGCCGCTCAAGGGCGCGGGCCTGATGCAGGCCCTGGCCCGGGTCAACCGCCGCTTCCGGGGCAAGGAGGACGGGCTCCTCGTCGGGTACGCGCCGCTCACCGAGAACCTCCGGCGAGCCATCGCCGAGTACACCGACGCCGACCAGCAGGACCGCACGCTCGGACAGGACCTCGACCGGGCGCTGGACGAGCTGCGCAACGAGTACGGAGTCCTCGACGACATCCTGCGGGGCTTCGACTGGCGGACGCGCCTGGACATGCCGTCCAAGACGGCGTTCATCGACGCCGCGATCCGGGCCGCGAACCACCTCCGCGACCCCCTTACGGCGGGCAACGACCCGGAGAAGCTCGACGACCCCCGCCAGACGCTCGGCCGGCGCTTCCGCGATCACTCGTACCGTCTGGAGCGCTTCCACGCGCTCTGCGGCAGCTCGGCCGACATCGGCGGACGCTTCCCGGACCACCCGGCCTGGCGGCGGGACGTCCAGTTCTTCGTCGAGGTCCGCGCCTACATGGCCAAGTACGACGCGATGGAGCGCGAGGCCCGCGGTCTGCCCGTCGCCCGCGACGTCGAGCTGTACCTGGCACAGCTGACGTCCTCGGTCGTGGAGACCGGCGGGGTGACCGACCTGCTCGCCGAGGCCGGCCTGGAGACCGCCGACCTGACGCACCTCAACGATGCGCTCGCCGCGAGGCTGCAGAACAGCGAGACCCCCCACCTGGCGGCCGAGGCCCTGCGGAGGCTCATCGAGCGCAAGATGCGCGAGGTGACCCGGCACAACATCGTGCGGCGCACGACGTTCTCCGAGCGGCTGCAGGACCTCATGGTCCGGTACATGCGGCAGCAGTGCACGAGCGCGGAGCTCATCGCCAAGCTCGTGGAGATGGCCAAGGAGGTCATGGAAGACGCCCGGCGCGGCGAGAAGTTCGAGCCGCCGCTGGACTGGCGCGAGCTCGCCTTCTACGACGCGGTCGCCGACCACGGAACGGCTCGCTCGGTGATGGGCGACGAGGTGCTGGCCGACATCGCTCGCGAACTGGTCGCGGAGATCGGCAGCAAGCTCAAGCCGGACTGGATCGCGCGGGAGGCGGTCCGCGCGCGCCTGCGCAGTGCCATCAAGCGTCTCCTGGCCCGCCGCAACTACCCGCCGGACGAGGCACCCGAGGCCATCAACCTGGTCCTGAAGCAGATGGAGCACTTCGCCCACGAGTGGTCCGCGAACGGCACCCCGGACAGCTGACCCGCGTGAACGTTCCCACCACGACGGTGGCAGCGCGCCGGCGGGCCGTCGCGCGGACCGCCCCGGCCCGGGGGTCCCGCGACGCCGCCGGCCGCCGACCGCCCTGGAGGCCCGGAACCCCCAGGTCACAGCCACGCCGTCAGGGCAGCTCAGCTCCTGCGGCAATCCGTGCGACCACTCCCAGCACGATCCGCTAGGCTGTCAGCGGTCAGTCGACTACCAGGCGTGTGCCCGGGAACGTGTCCGCGAGGACATCTCCACCGGGGGTGCGCACGTCATCCGACCAGCACGCTTGCCGAAGCAACTCGCGCGACCCCTCTGGGGTTTCCGACAACGCCTCCGACAAGCCCCCGCCTTCGTAGCTCAGGGGATAGAGCACGGCTCTCCTAAAGCCGGTGTCGCAGGTTCGAATCCTGCCGAGGGCACAGGGGGAAAGGGCACCTACTGGATCAGTGGGTGCCCTTTCGCGTCGGGTGGGGGTCAGGCCACGGTCAGGCCACCAAGTCGGCGTAGAAGATGACGTTGTTGGTGCGGTGGCCGTCCTTGATCTCGCCGCCGCAGGTGAGGAGGCGGAGCTCGGGGCGCTGGGTCTCGCCGTAGACCTTGTCGGTCGGGAAGTCCTTCTTGTTGACGTCCTCGATCTCGCGGATCTTGAACCTCGCGGTCTTGCCGTCCTCGCGCGGCACCTCGATCAGGTCGCCGAGCCCGATCTTCTTGACGTCCTTCATCAGCGCCGGGCCGTGCTTCGTGTCGAAGTGGGCGACGAGGACGGAGACGCCCTTCTCGCCCGGGGTCGCGCCCCCGGTCCACCAGCCGGGGCTGTCCGCGTCCGTGTCGGCGTTGGGGACGCCGAGCTCGCCGGTGGCCGCGTCCACCTTGAGGTCGACCATCCTCTTCGCGTCCACGCCCGCCGCGTCGATCTTCATGCCGGTCGGCTTCGACGGGGGGAGGGCCGTTGCCGTGTGGGCCACGGGGGCCGCCGCGGACGCGTTGCCGACCTTGGGGTCCGGCGGGAGCTTGGTGCCGCCGCCACCGGTACCGGGGCCGGCGCCGGTGCCGCAGGCGGCCAGGGCGCCCGTGACGGACAGCGCCAGGGCCGCCGTCACGATCGCGCGGGGCGTGCGGGGCGTGCGGGGCATGAGGGTGCTGGGCATGGTGTTCTCCGGGCGGGGGAAGGCGGTGTGGCCGGGAGCTTCGGTGTGGTTCGGCCTGGCGACGAACCCGACGTTACGAGGGCCATGTCTTGGTGATCCGTCGGCGATGTAACGATTGTCCGGATACTGGGGCGCGACCCCGTGAAGGACCAAAGTCCCTGGTGGGAGATGCGCGAAAGCCCTCCCGGCCGGAACCGGGAGGGCTTTCGATGCGTGTCGTGGGTCGTGGGATCAGCTCAGGCCTCTGCTGCGTTCACCGATGCGGTCACCCTGCGGGGCGCCGGCCCGCTTCAGGG
Source organism: Streptomyces sp. WM6372 (assembly GCF_001279655.1). Lineage (NCBI taxonomy): Bacteria > Bacillati > Actinomycetota > Actinomycetes > Kitasatosporales > Streptomycetaceae > Streptomyces > Streptomyces sp. WM6372. The sequence continues at coordinate 188,850 of NZ_LGDB01000014.1, forward strand.
CCGCCTTCGTGTGCGCTCCGCCCTTGACCTTGCTCCGCACGAGACCGTCGAAGCCGTGGCCTGCCGGGCGCGGCGGCCGATCCGGCTCCTGGGCCTGGAAGGCCTCTCGGAAATCCTGCCTCTGCTGCTCTTTGCTCATCCCGTCGTCAACTCCCTCGGGAAGCACCCAATCGGACTATTGGGATGGTATGCAGATATGCGGAGCAACGCACCTGGACCGACCGTAAAAACTCCCGATCAAGGACGCGGCGGAGCCGGGCGCTCCAGCGGCCCCGCCAGCCACCGGGTCAGCTCCTCCGGGCACGGCGTCCCCCGCGGCAGCTGGTACTTCGCCGCCACCCGGTACACCCCCGGCCCCGGCGCCAGCAGCTCCGTCCACACGTCGCCCGCCGTGTCCGGAGCCGCCTTGAACAGGCACCCCGCCGTGTTCGCGTACTCCTTCGGCAGCGTGCCCGAGCCGCCGCCCCCGCCCCCGCTGCGCGCCTTCGACGCGAACGTCTCCTGCGGCGGCGGCACCGGCTTGCCCGCCCCGTCCACCAGCCCCAGCCACGGCGAGTGCGGGATCCGTACGAGCACCCGCCCGGCCGTCTTCACGTCCACGACCAGCTGGTCCGCGCCCGCCCGCACCACCGTGGCCGGCCCGGACACCAGGTCCGTCGGCGCGTCGACCTTGAACAGCCGCCAGTTCCGGTCGCCCCATACCTGCTGGAGGTACGGGAGCCCTTCGCTCACCAGCTTCGCCTCGTCCTCCCCGCCCGAATCGGGTTGGTCGGCCGGCAGCACCACGTAGTGCACGGCCCAGCGGTCCAGCCACTCCCGGTAGCTCACGGCCGTGAGGGTGTCGTCGTAGAAGAGCGGGTTCCGCTCCAGGTCGGCCTGCCGGTTCCAGCCGCGCGCGAGGTTGACGTACGCGGGGAAGGCGGAGGACTCGCGGTGGCTGCTGGCCGGGACCACCTCGACCCGGCCGCGCTCGGCGCCCGCCTTCTTCAGCTGGTCGACCAGCGGGGCCAGCTCCCGGTTCCAGGCGGCCACCGGGGTGGTGCGGACGATGTCCGTGATGCTGTTGGCGGTGATCCAGACGTTGATCCCGACGAACGCGAACAGCACCGCGTACCAGTGCCGGCTGCGCGGGACCGCGTACGGGAGGGCCGCGAGCAGCACCGCCCCGCCGAACAGCATGACCAGCCGGGTGACGTTCGAGCCGACCTGCGAGTCGATCGCCCAGGTCAGCAGCACCCCGAAGGCGTACACGGCGGAGGCGATCCGGACGGTCTTCCACCGCTTCGGTACGAGGAACAGGATCGCCAGCCCGAAGAGGAACGGCGGCGCGGCCGAGCCCAGCTTCATCGGCTGCGTCCCGGAGAACGGGAACAGCCAGGCCGACAGACCGACGACCGCCACCGGGGCGAGGCCGAGCGCGTACGCCCCCGGGCGCCGCCCGCTCAGGAACAGCGCGGCCGCGATCACGCCGAGGAAGAGCCCCGCGACCGGGCTGGAGGCGGTCGCGAGCCCGGCCAGCGGCGCCGCCACGGCCGCCTTGGCCCAGCGCCGCTCCGCCCATTTGCGGGGCCAGCAGAAGACGGCGGCGACGGCGCCGAGCGCGAACATCGCGCCGAGCCCGAAGGTGACGCGGCCCGACAGGGCGTTGCAGAGCAGCCCGTAGACCCCGGCCAGAGCCGGCCACAGGGGCTCGCGGACGGTGCCCCGGCAGCGGGTCAGTATCAGTGCGAGCAGCCCGGCCGAGACCGTACCGGCGACCATCATCGTGGTCCGCACGCCGATCATGTACATCACGTACGGGGACACCACGCTGTACGAGACGGGGTGCATGCCGCCGTACCAGGCGAGGTTGTACGCCGAGTCCGGGTGGCGGCCGACGAACTCGGCCCAGGCGTCCTGCGCGGCCAGGTCGCCGCCGCTGTTGGCGAAGCTGAAGAACCAGATCACGTGCAGGAGGGCCGCCACGGCGGTGGCGACGAGCACCGGGTGGCGGCGCAGCCGGCCGAGGGCGCGGGAGGTGACGGAGGCAAGGGAGCCGACGGGAGCCGGAGAAGCCGTGGCGGCCGGGGAGACCGCGGCGGCCGTGTCAGCCCCTATGCCGCCGGGTGCGGCCTCGGGCACGTCGCCGGCCCCGGACGCACCGGATCCGCCGGCGGCCGCCGGTGCACCCCGGTCGCCCTGGCTCTGCTGCTCAGCGGTGGTCACTGCACTACTCCCCGGATTCCCCGGACTCCCCGGGTTCACCGGAGCATCGATCGAACTTCTGCGTACCGTTCCCGGGACGCTAGACGCGCGGCGGCGCCCCGGGGTTGCCCGGGGCGCCGGAATCACGCGGTGTCGCGGCGAGCGGTCACTTCACCACTTCACCGTTTGCGGGGGCGATCAGCCGACACGGGTCAGTTTGCTGCCGATGCCCGGCGCGGCGAGGTCGCTCTGCAGCGCCACCGGCACCTTCACCTGGCTGGCCCCTTCGCCGACGGTCAGCACGCCGATCTCGGTGCCCGCCTTGGCGGTCTGCGGGAGCTTTCCGTCCCCGGCGGCGAGCTTGACGGTGACGGTGAGCGACGGCCAGCCGACCGCCTCCACGTCCGCGGTCGCGACGACCGGGGTGTGGCCGCCGAGACCGTCGTCCACGTACCCGACGACGTCGCCCTTCTTCACGACGGGCGCGTTCACCAGCAGCTTCTGCGTGGCCAGCATGACCTGCTTGCTGGCCGCGATGGCGGTGTCGAGGATCGGGACGCCGTACTGGCCGAGCACCGCGCCGACGATCAGCTGCTTGGTCTTGCCGACCTGCTTCTCGGCGGCGAAGAGCAGGTTGCCGCCGGCCTTGGTGGTGGAGCCGGTCTTGATGCCGAGCGCGCCGTTGCCCGGGATGAGCGTGTTGTAGTTGCGCCACTTCTTGCCGTACTGGTCGGTCCATTCCGGCAGCTTGGTGATCTCGATCAGCTCCGGCATCTCCACGACCTTGAGACCGAGCTTGACCTGGTCCTCGGCGGTGCTGACCGTCGTCGCGTCCAGACCCGAGGGATCCGTGTACGTGGTGTTGGTCATGCCGAGTTCCTTGGCGGCCTCGTTCATCTTCTTGACGAACGCCTCCTGGTCGCCGCCGGCGTCCCACCGCGCGAGCAGCCGCGCGACGTTGTTGGCCGACGGAATCATGATCGCGGCGAGGGCGTCGTACTCCGAGATCTTGTCGCCCGCCTTGAGGGTGCCGACCGTGGACTCGCCCTCGGAGCTCTTGGCGCCGTCGTCGACCGCCGTCTGGTCGATGTCGATCATCGGACCCTTCTTCTCACCCTTCTTGAGGGGGTGGTTCTTCAGGATCACGTACGCCGTCATCGTCTTGGCGACGCTGCCGATGGCGACCGGCTTCTGCTCGCCGAAGCTGCCGACGGTGCCGAGGCCCGCGGCGGCCATGTAGGCCTGGCCCTCCTTCGGCCAGGGCAGGACCGGGTTGCCGCCGTCGAAGGTGTACGAGGACTTCGCGGTCATCGTGAGCTTCGGCTCGGGCAGGGGGCGCACGAGTTGGACGACGGCCAGGACGATCACGAGGAGCGCGACCAGCGGGGCGTAGATCTTGAACCGCCGGACGGCCGTGCGCATCGGGCTCGGCGGCGGGGGCGGGTTGTTGGTGAGGTCCGCGAGCATGTCGAGCGGCGGCTTGGGCGGCAGCGGCTGCTGCGTGGTCCGCTCGCTCCGCTCGGGTACGGGTACGGGTGCGGGTGCGGATACGGGCGCGGGGGCCGCGGCGGGGGCCGGAGCCGGAGCCGCTGCCGCGGGGGCCGTCGGCGTCGGCTTCGGAGCCGGGCCGTCCTCCTTGCGCAGCGGCACGAACGTGCTGGCCCGCTCCCCGCCGACCGCCTTCGGCGGCACGGGCCGGGAGGCCGCGGGCTTCTGCGGAGCCGGGGCAGAGGCCTTGGCGTCCGGCTTCACGGCCCGGAACACGGCGGTGCGCTCGCTGTCCGCGGCCTCGCCGGAGCCCTTGCCCGCGCCGCCGGCACCGGAGCCGGACCCGGAACCGGAACCGGCAGCGGAACCGGAATCCACCTTCGGAGCCCGGAACACGGCGGTGCGCTCGCTGTCGTCCGCCGACGGCTTGGCCGACGCGCCGGCCGCGGACGGCGAACCGGAACCCGCAGCCTCGGAGCCCGGACCGCCCTTGGCGGGAGCCGAACCCGGCTTCACGGCGCGGAAGACGGCCGTGCGCTCGCTGTCGTCCGCCGACGGCGTGCCGGAGGTCTCGGCGGCGGCCGCCGAACCGGAGCCCGCGGGCGCGGCGCCTGCCGAACCGGAATCCGGTCGGGCGGCTCCGGCCGGCTTGGTGGCGGAAGCCGGATCCGGCTTCCGTGCAGGGGTATCGGCGGCAGCGGGCTTCGCCGCGGCCGACGCAGCACCGGAACCAGAACCGGAAGCGGAACCTGCGGCTGCGGCACCCGAGCCGCCCGGCTCCGCACCCGGCCGCACGGCCCGGAAGACGGCGGTGCGCTCACTGTCGTGCGCCGGCGACGGCTTGGCCGGAGCATCGGCGGCGGCCGGTCCGTCCGCGCCGGAGGGCTTGGCGGGGGAAGCCTGATCCGGCCTGCCGGCCGGGCGGCCGACGCCGGCCGCAGCGGTGCCGGAACCGGAACCCGTGGCAGTGGTGTCGTCGGTGGCGGCGTCCGAAGCGGAACCCGCTGCGGGGCCGCGCTCGGCGGCGGCCGGCTTCCCGGCGGCGGGCGCCGGGGCGTCCGTACCGGCTCCGGGCCGGACGGCCCGGAAGACAGCGGTGCGCTCACTGTCGCGCGACGGCTCCTCGGCCGGGGTCCCGGCAGCGGCGTCCGGCTTCGGAGCGGCCTTGCCGCCCTCGGCGGGGGCCGGAGCCGAGCCCGCCTCGGGAGCGGTCGGCGCTGCGGCGTCCGCATCGGCCTCGGCCGCAGCCGAGCCCGCCTTCGGAGCGGCGGCCGGCGCCGGGGTGTCCGTACCGGCCTCGGCAGAGGCCGGAGCGGGCTCCGACTCCTCGGCGGCCTGCTTCGACTCGGCCTGCTTCGACTCGGCCTGCTTCGGTTCCTCAGCGGCCGACTTCGGATCCGCCGGCTTCGGGGCACGGAAGACCGCCGTGCGCTCGCTGTCCGCCGGTGCCGAGTCCGGGTCCACCCGTCCGGAGGACCCGGAAGACCCGGTGGACTCCTCCTCGGTCGTGGCCACCCACGCCGCCACCGCCTCGCGCAGCGGATCCCGGCCCTCGGCCGAGGCGGCGGCGGAGGTCCCCGACTCGGGGTCCCGCGGCCGGAACACCGACAGCCTCGGGTCACGCTCCGCGGAGGACATCGCCGCCCCCGACGCTCCTTCATCAACCGACTTGTCGGGGGACTCGCCCGCCACCAGTTCCTCCTCGATCGCCACCACGTTCGGCTGTCCGAATGTCTAACAGTGTCCCGTCTAGGGGGCATCGCCCCCGCGCTAGACGAGAACGACATACTTGCCGGTTCCCCCACAAAGCGACCAGGCGCTCTCGACAGATGAATGTGAGAGGCGTCACCCTGTCACTCATCCACGCGGGGAGGCATGGATGGGCAGGAGCCGCAGAACAATTCCGGAGGAGCTTCTGCTGCTCGCTTTGGACCCGACCACGGGTACCACGGCGCAGCCGCAGTCGCTCGACCTCGGCCTGGCCGGGGCACAGCTAGTAGAGCTGGCTCTGGCAGGACGGATAGCCCCTGACGGGGATCGTATCGCCGTGGTGATGCCACGGCCGACAGGAGATCCGACCCTGGACTCCGCACTGGAACTGCTGCGCAGGCGCGGCAGCCCGGTACGGGCCGTCCACTGGATCGGCGGACCCCGGCTGGGGCTCCGCCAGATTTACCTCGCTCATCTGGAGCGCTGCGGCATGGTCCATGCCGTCGCGGGCCAGATGTGCGGAGTGCTGCCGACGACTCGCTACCAGGCGACCGACACGGCGATCAGCCGGGAGATCCGTGCCCGGCTCGACAGTGCGATCCGCACCGGCGTACCGCCGGACCCGCGGACCGCGGCGCTCGCCGCACTGGCCCACGCGGTCGGACTCGGCAAGCACCTGTACCCCGGCAACGAGGGGCGGTCGTCCAGGTCCCGGCTGCGGGACCTGATCCGGCACGACCCGATGGGCGGTCTCGTGGCGCACGCCGTCATGGACGTCCAGAACGGTGTGGCTGCTCAGCCGCGCCGTGACCGCGCACCGGCGGCGCCGCCGCCCGCCCGGGCCACGGCGAACGGCGTACCGATGCAGGCGCGCCGGACGGGCGCGATGGCCCGCGCCGGCGTGGCCGCGCACTGATCCACGGCTTTACCGATTCACCGCTCCACCGAACCGCCATCGCCGCAACCGGCGTCCCCGATGACCCGGTTCGGGAGCCGCCAGCGCGCGGGATGGCGGGGCCGGTCCGCCGGCCCCGCCGTCCCGCGCGTCTGCGTTTCCGGGCCGTTCTCCGGCGCCGCCCCGCCCTTCGGTGGCAGTCTGCTCACCATCAGACACGCAGAGAGACAGAACCAGAAGAAGGCGGAGGTGCCGTTCAAGTGGCGTCCAATGTCAATCCCACCGTCCGACGCCGCCGACTGGGCATGGAGTTGCGCAAGCTCCGCGAGGACAAGGGCATGACGGCCGAGCAGGTCGCCGAACGCCTGCTCGTCTCCCAGTCGAAGATCAGCAGGCTGGAGAACGGCCGCCGTTCCATCAGCCAGCGCGACGTCCGCGACCTGTGCGACGTGTACGAGGTCGAGGACCGCCGGCTCGTCGACTCCCTCATGCAGATGGCCAAGGACTCCCGCCAGCAGGGCTGGTGGCACGCCTTCGGCGACATCCCGTACAGCGTGTACATCGGCCTCGAAACCGATGCCGCCAGCCTGCGCACCTACGAACCCCAGATGGTGCCCGGCCTGCTCCAGACCCCGGAGTACGCCCAGGCCCTCATCCGCGGCGCGCTGCCCGAGACCGCTCCGGCCGACGTCGAGAAGCGCGTCCAGGTGCGCATGCACCGGCAGAAACGGCTCTCCGAAACGGACAACAACAATCCGGAAGTCGGGCCGTTGCGGCTGTGGGCGGTCATCGACGAGGCCGCGCTGCGCCGGCACGTGGGCGACCCGCAGCTGATGATCAAGCAGCTCGAGTACTTGATAGAGCAGTCCGAACAGCCGTACATCACCGTGCAGGTGATGCCGTTCTCGATGGGCGCGCACCCCGGCGTGAACGGTCAGTACGCGATCCTCGAATTCCCCGACGCGTCGGACTCGACGGTGGTCTACATCGAGGGCGTGACGAGCGATCTGTACCTGGAGAAGGCGAACGACGTCCAGAAGTACAGCGTGATGTACGAGCACCTGCGCGCGCAGGCCCTCAACGTGGAACAGACGCGTCAGTTCATCGCGGAGATCATCGGCCAGTACGCCGGCAAGGGAAGTAGGTAAAAGGGGAGAAAACCGGGCAGGTGGCGAGGGGGGCCGGTACGGTACACCGTCACTCCCCAGCCACAGAAGTCCTGAATGGAATATGCCACTCGGTCGGGTGAATGACCCCTTCGCCCGTCGGAAGGTGCCGGTAGCGTCGATCACGTCGGTCAGAGAAGCGAAATGGCCGACACCTCACTGGCACGACTCGCTGAACCGGAGAGAAACATGGCTATTCGTCAGGGCGCCACGGACAACTGGATCAAGTCCTCCTACTCCGGCGGAAACGGCGCTTGCGTCGAGGTCAAGTCCCCCGTCGTGGAGGCCATCGCGGTCCGCGACTCGAAGGTGCAGGACGGTCCGTCCCTCACCTTCGCGCCGGGTTCCTGGACCTCGTTCGTCGCCGACGTCACCGAGGGCCGGCTGGGACGCCTCGTCTGAACGTCACGGCGTACGGCCCCGCCGATCCCTCCTCTGCATCACGCGCCACGACCGCATTACCCGCACCACTGACTGAAGCCCTCTCGACTGGCCCGCCGTCCCGGCCGAGGGGGCTCGGCCATGTCCGGGGCCGGATTCCGACCACCCCCGGACACTCCTAGCGGAGCTCCCCCACGTACCGGTCCGTTCCCGGCACCGTCGGGATGAACGGCGCCACCAGCTCCACCCGTCCCACTCCGGCCTCGGCGACCTCGGCGTCCAGGCCCTGGAACCGGTCCCAGCAGGTACGCGGATCCGCCTCCAGGAACCACAGCAGCGTCAACCGGGTGTCGACCCCCTCGACCTGCTTGACGTACGTCATCCGGTCGCCGGGCAGCGGGGTCGGCCGGAAGACCGTCACCATCGCGGCCGGCGAGCCGTGCAGCCGCTTCGGCAGGGCGCGCGAACGCAGCCACTCCAGCAGCTCCGCCCGCTGCTCGGGGCCGTCGGCGTCGATGACCTGGAGGACCAGGCCGGCGTACGGATGGTCGAGGGCGTGGAAGTCCCGGGGGCCCGCGGCCCCGTCGCGGTAGACCGTGGCCTCGTGGTCCTGGAAGGCCGTGAAGACGTGGGTGCGGTCCTGGTAGACGCGGCCGTCACGATTGAGCCGCTTGTTGATGCCGACCGTCCACTTCATGTGCTCGTCGTAGCGGCCCTCGGTGACCCAGTAGGTGGAGATGTAGCACCCGGCGGTGACGGGCTGGGCGACCGCCGATTTCTCCGGGTAGCGCAGCTGCTGGAGCTCGCGGGTGGCGACCCAGCGGCGGCCCGCGTACATCCAGGGCATGGCCATGGCGCCGGCGTAGTAGTGGTCGTCCTCGTACCAGCGGTTGTACGCGTACTCGTGGCCCGGGTGCGGTTCGACCATGGTGATCAGCGCGTGGCCGGGGCGGACTCCGTACGGGCCCACCGCCGCCAGGTCGGCATAGGTCTCGGGGCGGGCGTCTTGGCTCTGGCGTTCCGTCGTCATGCCGAAGGGTCTAGCTGATGAGACGTCAGATGGGGAGGGGGTGCGCGGCGTTCCACCCCTTGACATATAGGTGCCGCATACATCTTTACGTGGCTAGGATGCGCGCACCCGCCTCCCCTAGGAGCCCCCCGTGCCGTCTTCCACGCCCTCCCCCACCACCCTGCCCACGTCGCCGCCGCCCGCGTTCGCCGCCCGCGCCACCGCCGTCGCCGGGTCACCCGTCCGCGAGATCCTCGCGCTCACCGCGCGCCCGGGGGTGATCTCGTTCGCCGGTGGCCTGCCCGCGCCCGAGCTCTTCGACGCGGAGGGACTGCGGGCCTCGTACGACGCCGCGTTCGCGGAATCGGCCGGCCGGGCGCTCCAGTACTCGACCACCGAGGGCGCGCCGGAGCTGCGCGAGGAGGTGGCCGCGCGGGTGACGGCCCGGGGGCTGGCGACCTGCGCGGAGGACCTGGTGGTCACCACGGGGTCCCAGCAGGCCCTCACCCTGATCACCTCGACGCTGGTGGAACCGGGCGACGCCGTCCTCGTCGAGAACCCCACGTACCTGGCGGCGCTCCAGTGCTTCGGGCTGGCCGGGGCGCGGGTCATACCCGTGCCCTGCGACGGGGAGGGCATCCTGCCCGACGCGCTGGAGGAGATCGTGGCCCGGGAGCGACCCAAGCTCCTCTACTCGGTGCCCACGTTCCAGAACCCCACCGGGCGCACCCTGCCGGGCGTCCGGCGGGCTGCGGTGGCGGAGATCGCGGCACGGCGCGGCCTGTGGCTGGTGGAGGACGACCCGTACGGGGAGCTCCGGTTCGAGGGGGCCGAGGTCCCGTGGCTCGCGGCGCATCCGGGGGCTCAGGACCGTACGGCACTGCTCGGGAGCTTCTCGAAGGTCATGGCCCCGGGGCTGCGGCTGGGCTGGCTGCGCGCACCGGAGGCGCTGCGGCGGGCGGCGGTGGTGACGAAGCAGGCGGCGGACCTGCACACGTCGACCGTGGACCAGCTGGCGGCGGCCCACTACCTGCGGACCGCGGACCTCGACGCGCACATCGGCGCGGTGCGCGCGGCCTACCGGGAGCGGCGCGACGCCCTGCTCGCGGGGCTGGGCGCGGCCCTGCCGGAGGGCTCGGCCTGGAACCGGCCGGAGGGCGGGATGTTCGTGTGGGCCCGGCTGCCGGAGGGGTACGACGCGACGGGCCTGCTGGCCTCGGCGGTCTCCCGCGATGTGGCGTTCGTCCCCGGAGCACCCTTCTACACGGGCGCCCCGGACCCCCGGACCCTGCGCCTGTCGTTCACGACGCACACGCCGCGGGAGATCGGGGTGGGCCTGGAGCGGCTGGCGGCGGCCGCCCGATCGGGCCCCGCCGGCGCCTGAAGCGCCGGGGCGCCGACGGGGGCCGCCGGGGCGCGGCGGGGCCGGGGGTGCCGACGCGGCCGGGGTGCCGGGGGTTCCGGGGG